>NZ_JBAJNR010000005.1:0-187760 GCF_036881695.1 Corynebacterium sp. Marseille-Q4381
CCCCAACCCCAACCCGAGCCCACGCCGCCGCCACCCGCGCCCGGTTCGGCCGTCGGCGAGCGCCAGCCCCAAGGCTTCGGCGGCGGCAGCGCTCCGGGTGGCAGCTCCCGCTCGGGCGGTAGCCCCGCTGCGCCGCAGGCGGAGTTCAAGACCACGTCCGCGCCGCACGCGCTGCTGCTTCCCAGCCTCATCCTTGCGCTGATTGCCCTGATCCTCGACGCGGTTGTGGGCTTTGGTCCGCTGCGCTCCATCGACACCCAGTGGGGCGTGCTCACCGGTATCGCGTGGGCGTTGTCCGGCATCGTGGGTGTGTCCGCGCTCGGCCTGTATTTCACCAAGAACACCGAGGCACGCGCGAACGGCCTGTACGAAATCGTCGGTTGGAAGCAGACCTTGTTCTACGCCACGGTCGCCGCGCTGGTGGTTGCCGTGGTCGTCTCGTCGGTCATGTTCGCGCTCTGGTTCGGAAGGCAGTAACCCGCCATGTCATTTCATGTTTCCCTGCGCCGCGCCGCCGCGGCGATGACGGCCGCGTCCCTCGCAGCGATTTCCACCGCGATGCCGGCTGCCGCCCAGGCTCCGGCCCCCAACGACTCCCTGCAGCAGCTCGGCGCGTGCATGGCGGAGCGCGGCGCGCTCGACGTCGTGATGCTTATGGACGAGACCGGCTCGCTCGTCGGCGAGTTCGTCGACGACCGCGTGGACGAGTCCCTGCCGGGCTCGGACGACGAGCACAACCGTATCCCGGCAGCCCAGAGCTTCGTCGACGAGTTGGTGGACCGCCACGCCGACACGGGCGTGGACATCCGCGTCCGCGTCTCCGGCTTCGGCCAGGAGTACCGCTCCGGCGCCACGGACCCGGCCAACTACGGCGAGTGGCAGACCCTCGACGAGTCTTCGGCTGACCGCGTCAAGGGCGAAATTGAGGACTTCCGCACCCGCACCGCGGAGCTCTACACCAACTACGCCAACGCGATGGAGGGCGCGTACAACGACTTCGCCCGCTCGGGTTCCGCGAACCCGTGCCGCATGCTGGTCACGTTCACCGACGGTGAACTCACCGCCGAGGAGGGCGCGGAGGTTGCTGAGGAGCGCATCTGCCGACCTGGCGGAATTGCGGACCGTTTGCGTGCCGGCGGGATTACGAATGTGGGGATTGGGTTGGCGTCGGCAAGCAAGCCCTCCGACTTCTCCTTGCTGCGGCGCATCACCGAGGCTGAAGGCGGCGCGCCCTGCGGCGACCAGCCCGCGAACGGTACCTTCTTCGAGGCGTCTAACGTGGGTGCCCTTTTCGGCGCGTTCCGCCAGGCGCTTTCGTCCGGCCGCGACATGGTGGTCTCCGGCCCGGTGGGGGAGCCGGTCGAGTTCGCGCTCGACAACTCCATCGACGCGGTGCGCCTCAACGTCATCGCTGAGGAGCACCTCGGCCCGAACGCACACGTGGTGCTGACCGCCCCTGACGGGTCCACGCTGGATCTCGGCGACTCTGGCCGCGGCGAGCTGCAGGGCGCGGCTGTTGAGTGGGTCGCGACTCACGAGCCGGTGCAGCGTGTCACCGGCCGCATGCGCATGGCAGACGGCCAGGACTGGTCGGGCCGCTGGCAGGTCGGTTTCGCCGGTGTCGACGACGCGCACAAAGACAGTCAGCACATCTCCGGCATCGAGATCCAGCCCGACTTGCAGGTGCGGTTCGCCGGTCCGGATTCGGAAGATGCGGGGGCATTGTCGCTTTTCGACGACCAGCCGCTCACCATCCAACTCGTCGACGGCGCCGGCAACGTGCGCCCGATGGCTGGCGAGGCCCGCACAACCGTCACCTTCACGCCGGACGGGCAGGAGCCACAGGTGCTGGCGGACAACGCCGACATCTCCTCCGGCTCGCTCGAGGTGGAAGCGCCGAAGCTGAACGGCGCGCCGCTTTCCGGCCGCCTGGAATCGCGCACCACGGTCACCACCGCGGGCGAGCCGGGCACGACCTTCTCCCCGTTCATCAACTCGCAGGCGCTGAGCGTTTCGCCGCAGAACCTGCCGCAGCTCGCCGGCCCGATCCAGTTCAACTCGGACTCCGTGACCGGCGAGGGCGAAGTGACGGTGAAGGGCCCGGGCAAGGTGTGGGTCGAGCCGGGGACGACATTGCGCGCCGACACCCTGCCCGACGGCGTCAGCGCGGTCGGCGTCGCTTCGACGCACGATTCCGCAGCCAACGCGCTCGAGGTTCCTGCTGGCCAGACCGCGACGCTGCCGGTCACGTTCACCGTCGACGAGCCCACCGAGGGCATCATCAACGGCGCAGTGGACGTCACCGTCGCAGACGTCGACGGCGCGGTTGAGCCGGCGACCGTCCCGGTGTCCGTCAACGGTTCCTACACGGTGCCGCTGAACACCGCGAAGTTCACCGGCGCACTTTTGGGCACGCTGCTTGCGGCGCTGCTGATCCCGCTTGTGATCTTCTACCTGATCCGCTACCTCACCGCGCGCATCCCGACGCGCCGCCAGCTCGGCGCGCAGCGCTTCCAGATCGATGTGGACGGCGCGCAGGCACGCTTCGTTAACGGGGAACCGAAGCTGTCTACCCAGGAGGCGCTCCGCACGCCTGCGACGCTCACGCCGACGTCCTTCACCGCTTTCCAGTACGAGGGCACGGTGCGCGGCTTCCACCCGAACCCGTTCGCGGACGCGCCGGTGGTGCTTAAGCAGACGCCGTCCCTCAGCGAGGACGGCGACCAGGTGAAGGGCGCGGCCAAGCTCCCGCTCGCGTTGACCAACACGTGGTTCGTCGCGCCGAGCAGCCGCGGACCGCAGGCCTACGACGTGGTTGCGCTGATTAACCCGGGCACCCCGGAACAGCAGCTGACCCAAACGGCCAGCGAGATCCGCACGCGCGCACCGAAACTCGCGCGCCAGCTGCACGAGACCCGCGCTGCAGAGACCACTCCGACGGAGGGCGCCGCGCCGGGCAAGAAGCGCGGTCTCGGCGGCCGCGGACGCGGCGGCAACGACGACGCAAACCAGCAGATGCCGCCAACTCCACCGACCCCGCCGACCCAGCAGGGCGGTAACTACACCTCGGGTGGCTTCGGCTCGGGCAACCAGGGCGGCCCGGGGAACACCGGCGGCCCGGGGAACCAGGGTGGCTTCGGCTCCGGCTGGGGCGCCTCCGGCGGCAACCCGCACAACCAGGGAGGCTTTGGCTCGGGCGGATGGGGCAGCTCCGGCGGGTCCAACCCGGGCGGGTCCAACCCGGGCGGCTACCAACCTCGACCGGGCGGCTTTGGCTCCAACTAACTCAATCTCCACACGCACACGCAGTTTTAAGGAACACACATGTACAAGGTTTTCGTAGTCGGTTGCGGCGGCAGTGGCGCCAAGACGATGTCCTACATGATGGATCAGCTCAAGGCGACGCTGGAGAAGCAGGCGCCCCAGTGGTGGTCCAAGAACAAGCGTCTCCCGGACGCGTGGAAGTTCGTCTCCATTGACGCCCCGCTGGTGCCCGAGGTGGTGGAGAAGTCGAAGCTGCCGAGCGTGACCGAGGCCGGCGGCGACTACGTTGCCTGCGGCACCAACGCTGGCTTGAGCAGCGTTCGCCGCAACATCGCCGACAGCGCGGCCCGCGAGGCGAAGCTGGGCACCCTGTCCAACTGGGCGCTGAAGGACGGCTCCCTAGACACGCTCGACGTGGCCAACGGCGCCGGACAGTTCCGCGGCGTGGGCCGCATGCTCGTGCTGAACCGCCTGAAGGAAGTCAACGCTCAGCTGCGTCGCTCCTGGGCAGAAGTGATCAGCGCCGACACTGACGCGGACCTGATGCAGATCGCAACCGAGACCGGCCAAAACCGCGAGGTCGCCGGCCCGGTCGTGTTCATCATCTCCTCGATGGCCGGCGGCTCCGGCGCGTCGATGGCGGTTGACGTGTGCCGCCTGGTCAGCGCCCTGCCGGGTGTGAATAACGGCGGTGTCGGCCTCTACATGGTCACCCCTGACGTGTTCTCCGGCGGCGAGACTGGCCAGATGGACTCCTTCGCCGGCACGAACCCGAACGCGCTGGCCATGTTCGCCGAGCTTGCAGCCGGCCAGGCCGGGGCGGGTGTGCAGACCGACGCCGCCACCTACCAGGCGATGGGCTTGAACATCTCCATGGAGGACATTCCGGTTGGCCGTATCTTCCCGGTCGGCCGCACCGTGGGTACCGACGACAAGATCACTGAGATCGGCAACGGCACCCCGTCGGACATCTACCGCTCGCTTGGTCTGGGTCTCGCGTCGCTGTTCACCGACCACCTGGCTATGGCGAACTACGTCGCCCACGTGATCAACAACCCGCAGCCAAGCCGCTCTCACTACTACGGCTGGGGTGCAACCGAGTACCCGTTCGTGCCGTGGGGCACTTTCGGTTACGGGCGCGTCGCGATGGGCCGCGACCGCTACGCCGAGTACTCTGCGCAACGCCTCGCGCACTGGGCCGTCAACCACATCAATAACGGCCACTTCGAGAAGGAAGAAATCGGTAAGGACGAGGCCCAGCAGCTCGAGGAGCGCGTGGCGACCAACTGGGGTACCTTCCGCGACCGCATGAACGCGGTGTTGCCGCTGGTCGGCAGCAAGAAGGAATGGATCGAGCGCAACTTCGGCGGTGTGATCACCGGCTGGTCGGAGGCTCGCTTGAACGAGACAATCGGCGCCATCCCGAACGCGAACAAGCAGCGCGGCAACGAGTGGCTGAACGTGGTCTACCGCGAGCTCAGCAACGCCTCCTACCGCGTCAACAACGAGTTCAACGCGGACCGCCGCGCCGACCGCCCGTTCTACGGCGCGCTCGTTGAATGGGCAGGCCCAGAAGCGCTGCAGAGCCACCTGCTGGACACGCTGCGCCTCGAGGTTGGCAAGCACGGCGCCGCATACGCCAAGGAGCTTCTGAGCAAGCTGCAGGCCGAGCTGAAGGTTGTCGTCGCTGAGCTGGAGGACTTCCCGGATCACGTGTGGTTCGAGTTCAAGGGCCCGGTGCACGACAAGATCAACAACACCGGCAAGATCCCGGACAGCTCCGAGTTCTCCAGGCAGATCTACGCCCACATGCTGCCGGAGTTCCGCGATGGCGCAGTCGCGTTCATCGCCCGCCAGATGGCCGAGCTCCTGCGCGCCTTCGACAACGACTTCCTCAAGGCGCTCGAGGCGGAAATCACCCGCCAGCGCGAGGAGCTGCGCAGCCAGTGCACCGTCACGACCGACCCGGAGCTGGGTATTTCCCGTTTGCAGACGATCTACCCGAACCTCTGGCCGGCTGAGTCCGACGGCGATGTGGACTCGCGCTTCGGCGCGCCGGCAACCGAGGCGTCGATTACACCGCGCAGCGAGTTCCGCGAGCGCTTCGTCCACGACATCGAGAACGCCCGACCCAACGGCGGCCAGGACTCCGTGTCCTTCAAGACCGGGCTTGCCCTCGCGGGTAAGGCCGTGGTCGCCGGCGAGTGGGAGCAGGGCGCCGACACCGAGCCCGCGCCGAAGGACCTGCTTTCCGTCCGCGACGGCATGTGGTGGGTCCCGCAGCACCACACCATCGACCCGCGCACCGGCGAGCACCTGGATTACCGCAAGCCGCGCTTCGACTTCAAGATCCGTTCCCAGGACGTCCTTGACCGCTCGCGGAGGTTCATCAACCGCAAGGGCACCTCGTTCGAGGCCTTCATCTCCGAATCGCTCGCCGAGTACATCGACGCCGACGGCTACCCGGCACACGAGCGCGAGCGCCGCGAGAACGACCTGGTGTCCAAGTTCGCCCTCGCTCTCGAACTGGCGCTGCCGCTGGCGCAGGTGGACAAGGCTGTGCTTCAGGCCATGCTTGGCCAGGCGATCTCCTACGACTTCGTCTTCACCAAGATCCCGTTCAAGAACCACGCGCTTGAGGCGCGCCTGACGGACGAGCTGGCGAAGTTCAAGGGTGGCGCCGCCAACGCGCAAAGCCGCAAGTCGCTTGCCGACGCCTTCGGCAACAGCGGCGGCCTGCGCGAAATCAGCATCACCGGCTCCTTTGAGAAGTACCCGCCGGTAGTCTTCAGCTCCGTGCTGCCGCAGGCGGCGGCGCAGTGGGACGCGGCGTCGTCGCAAACCGCCCGCGCCGATTTTTGGCGCATGCGCCGCGCGCGCCCGCTGTCCGCGGCCCTGCCGATGAGCGACATGGAGCGCGGCGCGATGATCCGCGGCTACTTCGTGGGCAAGCTCACCGGCCGCATCTACCACTCCGAGGAAGTGCGCGTGTCCGCGGACAACGAGCCGATCCAGATTTACGACGTGCGCGGCAAGAGCCAGACCAAGGACAAGTGGCTGACCATCGCCACGCCGCTTCTGACCCCGCCGAGCCAGATGGGCCACCGTCGCAACTACCTGCCGGCGATTCTGGAGAACTCCTCCATGGCGTGGGCGAAGATCAACCAGCAGCCGGTGATGGGCTCCATCCAGCCCTACCTCGCGCTGCGCGCGCTGTGGGACGAAGGCGAGATGCCGACCCAGTGGCGCCAGGACGGCCAGCTCTACGGCGGCGACGGCATTGCCAACCACACCAGCGGCCAGGAAGTGCTGCGCCAGTGGCTTTGGTCCGGCGAGCGCAAGAACGGCGAGTACCTCATGGTGGAAGGCACCGGCCCGAACGTGAGCGTGGAAGAGCGCCTCGCCGCGGCGAAGAAGTGGCTGAACGACGAGCGCGAGCTCGCCGTGGCCTACAGCCCGGCGATGGTCGGCAGCGACGACGGCTTCCTCGGCGGCCGCACGGAGAAGCCGTACGGTGATGTGAAGGACCTGCAGATCGCCGCGGCGCTGCCGCTGTTCGCAGACCTCGCGCCGGACTACGTCTCCGCGATCGACGACCTGTTGTTCTCCCTCGACTGGGCGTACAAGACGGGCGCGCCGTCCGCGGGCGGCGGCTTCCAGCCGGGAGCCCCGGCAGGCCCGACGGGCCAGGAATTCAACGGTGGCGGGCCGGCGATCAGCATGCCCGGACTCGACTAGGGAAATGAAGTAGGCACGGAACATGGCAGAAGCAATCAGCATCTTTCTTCACAAGGGTCCGTTCGCGCGCCGCGTGCGCCAGTGCGTGGCCGATATGGCCGCCATCGGGCTTGTCGGCGAGAGCATCTGGATCGACGCCGAGGACGGCAGCTACGGAACCCTGATCGGGCACGGCAACGCCCCGGAGCACAACCACCTGACACGCCTGCTCAACAACGTCGGCGGCGCGCCGGTGCACTTGGTCGCGCTCAACGTGATCGGCGAGGACAGCGGCGCAGGTGTGCTGGCCCAAGACGAGATCCAGCGCCTGCAGTCCGAGATCCGCAACACAGGTGTGGGCTACGTGGCGGGTGCGGCGAACACCAATTTGATCGTTGCGGAGGTTGGGGCGAGCGTCGATAAGCAATTCCCGCTCGTGGCTGGTTTCAGCAACCTGCTGCTCGCACCGGAGGAATCCGAAAGCCCGGACATCCCGGCGTCAACGGTCTTCCGCGCCGACAGTAACGACCCGGAGGAGCTCGCGCTGTCTGTGGCTTGCAAGGTCGCGGGCCTGTGCGGGCTGTGGCAGGGCGCGCAGCACATCCCGGTGGTGCAGCTGGGCAGCGACAATGGCATCCGGCTGGTGCGCACGTTCTACCGTAGGGTGGACGCGCAGGAGATTCAGAAGCTGCTGAAAGCACGGCTTTTCGACGTCGCGCAGCTCCCCAAAGTCAGCCTCACCGCCGGGGGCAACCAGGTGCACGTCACCACGATTAACAACCAAGCGGCGACGAACGAGCAAATCGCCGCGGAGGTGATCGCGCACAACGCGGCGAACATCGAGGCGCCGCGCAAGGAGGCCGAGAAAGAGGCCACCGAGAACATGGAGTCGCTGGCCGTGATCAAGAAGATCGGGGCGCTCTACGCTCAGAACCTCGTGCGCTGGCCGGGAATCTTCTTCAGCAACGTGTCTTCCGGTTTTAAGCACCTCGTGGAGAACCAGGTGCAGGGCATGCTCGGCGAGGATTCCAGCATCCGCGTCGGGAACCTGGAAAACATGCCGAAGGAGCGCCCGCAGGGCCGCCAGCCGTCGAGGGATCTGGACTTCAACCGCGAACTGTACCGGCCGATGTGGGAGGAATACATCGACACCTCGTTGGCGCTCGCGGACGCGAACCCGCGCGGCCTTGTGAACGACGCCGGCCAGCCCCCGTACTACCTGCAGTCTTCCGGCGGCGGGGCGGCCACCGCCCGCTCTGCCAGCGACATCATCCCCGGCCCGAGCACGGCGTTCACCGCCGAGCAGCTGCCGCCGGGGTTGCGCAGCAACGCAGAGGAGCTGCCGCTGCAGCCCTACGACGTGAAGGGCATCCGCGGGTTCCGCGCGCGCCTCGGCGCGGCCAACTCGCGCGGCGTGGACGAGACTCTGCAGCGATTCGACGCCTGGGAGCGCAAGCACGCCAACAGTCTGGCCGCCCGCCTGGGCAACCAGCTTGATTGGAATGAGCGCCGCCTGTGGGACGATTACCTTACGGCCCGCCGCGATTACGAGGACGCGCTGGCCCGCAGCCGAAACGCGCCGAACGGAAACGGCGGGGCAGGTATCTGGCGCTGGCTCGGCTACGTCGTGTTCTGGTCCGGCGCAATCTTCGCGCTGGCGTGGGGTATCGGCAACTGGACGGCGGAGCAGACCCCGTCAGGGCGCCTGGTCACTTGGGGCTGGGTCCAGAACCTCAACAACGCATCGGGCAAGACCATCTTCTGGATGTTCTTCATTTGGTTCCTGCTGTGGCTCATCTGCTGGCTGATCCAAGTCTGGCTGTTCACCAAGCAGATCTTTGAGGTCGCGACCACGCGCAGGGACATCCTGTCGGAAGAGCGCGCCGCGAAGATCAACATGGAGGCTGCGTGGCAGGCATACCTCAACATTCAGCACGCATACCTGCAGTTCCTTTCGATCTCCCGGATCTACGGCGCGCTCTTGGAGCGCCCGTTCGGCACGGTGGCCAACGCTGAGACCAAGTCCCCGGTGCCGATGAACCAGATGCCGGCGTCGGTGCTGATCTCCACCGCCGAGCCGGATGAAGCCGCGATCAACAAATTCGCAGACGACATCCGCGGCGAGTACTACCGCCAGGGCTGGCTGGACGAACGCGTGGATGTGGGCCTGAAGCGCGCATTCGACATGGTCCAGGTGGGCCACGGTGACCAGGGCGGCGACAAGCACTCCTACCTCCGCTCCCGCGGCCAGGGCACCGGCGAGATCCTCGACCTACTTGCCCAAGCCGTGTCCTCGCCGCAGTTCATGGGCGAGGACCGCACCGGCAACAAGTGGAACCAGGTCGTGGCGCGCCTCGAGCGCAACGAGGGCGGAAAGCGCGACGAGCTGTTGGCGAAGCAGAAGTACTACAGCGGGGGCATGCTCACCAGCGCCCGCGAGATGCCTTCCCTCGGCGCAGTGAAAGATTCCGGCACCTTCAACGGTGAGTTCATCACTGAGGGCGGCTGGGCCGCCGGCACCGCGAACAACGTTGACCAGGCCCTCACCGACCACAGCGCGACCCGCCAGTCCGGCGACCAGGTCGGCGCGGCGGAGCTGCTGGTGCAGTACGGCCGCCCGGGCACCCGCGACTCCTTCGTGCTTCGCGGCAACGAGGGCCAGGCACTCGGCGGCGGCAGCAACGTGCAGCTGCCGGGATTGGATTAAGCGATGAAAGAAGATCTGCTCGCCTTAAACACCTGGCGCGAACAGGCGCTCAGCCGAGGCATCGCCAAGGAGGAGCTGCCGTCCGCGTTCGAGCTCGGCATCTTCCTGCGCGCGAAAGACGATCCGGAAAAGTGGCAGGACAAGCCCACGTTGAGCAAGTGGAGCGAGTCCCTGACCAAACTGCTGCAGGCTGTGGCCACCGGCAACTTTGTCAAGGGCACCCCGCTGCCGGACCTTTTCTTTCGCCCCAACGGCGGAGCCGGTCAAGCCGGCGCAGCCGACAAGGACGGCAGCAACCCGCCGCGCACAGCTCAACCGGAGCCGCCGGCGCAGCCGAAGCTGAAGCGGCGCCCGTCGAGTGCCGAGCTCAAGCCGGAGCCGGCGCCTACCCCGGAACCAGAGCCGGCGCCTACCCCCGAGCCTGAGCCGGCTCCGGAACCCGCGCAGCTGCTCAACCTGCGCCCGGAGGATTTCGCCCGCCGCAACGCGCTCGCCGGCGACCCGGAAAAGCTCCCGGGCGGCGAGGTCACCGTACGCGCTCGTGCGGACGAGCCGGGCACGCTGGAGGTGTCCTGGGTCGCCCCGTCGTCCGGTGATCCGGTGCGTATCTTCCGCGTGGTGAGCCTGGATATGCTGCTTGCCAGCGACGGCCTAGAGCCGACCAACGGCCGCGTGCGCGCGATTACCTCCGGCCAGCTCTGGGTCGACGACGAGCGCCTCGACCGCGCTGTGCGCACGTTCCACGTGTGGGTGAATGAGGGTGCGACCGAGGCGGAGGCCCTGCGCGCGCAGCCGAAAGTGGTCGGCGTGGGCGTGTACGTGCGCCCAGTGGACGACTTCCACGTCACCTACGAGGACGGACGAATCTACGGCAGCTACGCCGAGGTGGACGGGACCTCCAGCGTGGAGATTTCCCTGATCGACCAGTACCAGGGCTTGGTCGAGCAATTCTCCAAGGAGAAGAACTTGCGCGGGTTCCAGCTGGACCCGCAGTACACCGGCCGCACCTACGTGTTCAAGGCCCGCCGCGTTGTGGAAAAGCACACGTCGGACTACTCCGACGAGCAGGCGGTGGAGGTGCCGGCGGAGCTGACCCGCATCTCCCCGCAGATCCAGCGCGACGGCGAGCGCTTCGCCGTCAGCTGGACGTCGCCCGGCGCGGGTGAGGTTCGCATCTATCGCTCGGCGCAGCCGGTGGCGGAAGGCGCCGCCGGCCAGCTGGTGGACGCGGACAATCTCTCTGAGTACGGGCTGCTCCCCGGCGACTGGTACAACCGGCTTGCACCCGCGGCGAAGACAGACATCGACCTGGACTGGAAATCCGACGCGTTCGCGATGTACATCACCGCGGTCAACGTGGTGGAGAACCAGGCGATGATCGGTGACACCCAGTCGTGGGTACGCTGCGGCAAAGCCGAGAACGTGCGCATCGCTGAGCGCGTCACCGAGCAGGTCATCACCTTCACGTGGCCTGAGCAGGCTTCGGGCGTTGAGTTCCTCCACACCGACCCGGAGAGCAAGCAGGGCCTCGACTTACGCTCCGCGGAGGCGATCAAGGCGGACAGCTCGGTCATGCACATCGGCCGCATCAGCGAGAGCCAGTACCGCCGCTCCGGCGGATACCGCGCTGAGCTGCAGCGCAACTCCTGCCTGATCCTCATGCCGTACCGCTCCCACCAGGGCAAGACGGTCTACGGCGAGCCGACGCTGGTGGATTACCCAGGCCTGATCAAGCTTCGCTACGACATTTTTCCCAGCAGGTACAACGAGCAGCAGCTGCTTATTTCCATCAGTGCGGAAGAGCAGCGTGACACCGCGACCGCGAGCTTTGTGCTGCTGGCGCAGGAGGGCTTTTTGCCTGTCGACGCCACCCGAGACGAGCAGCGCGTCTCCGTCCAGCGGGTGTCCTCCGACGGAACTCCGCTGGAGGACAGCCGCAAGATTTTCCGCAGCGGGCAGCCGCGCATCAACAACCCGTCGCGGCAGATGTACCAGGAGCCGGACTTCTTCGCCATCAACATGAGCGAGCTGCGCGGCAGCGGCTACCTCAGGTTGTTCCTGTACACCCAGGTCGGCGGGTACCAGCCGGTAGAGGAGGACGGCTACCTCAATCCAGAGCCTGTGCTGTTGGACCCGCCCCCGCACACGCTCTACTACGGCGCGCCGCCGGTCACCAACGTGCCTGATTCGACCGGGCTGGAAAATGATTCCGACCCGGACCAGGGGAGCGAGGAACCGCAAGGCTTGCGGGGCCTGTTCAGGAGGAAGAAGCGCTGATGAGCGACACGAATTCCCGCTGGGGGCAGCTGACCTACGCGTCCTTCGGCCGCGCGGTGGGCGACGGGTGGGGCTTCGGCCCCAGCCGCGACGTCCACGACAGCGATGTCGAGTTCGTGCGCCACTTCGTGCGCGGGTCGCTAAGGCCCGTGCACGAGGTCAGCGATTTCCTCACCTCCGAGGAAGTGGACCAGTTGCCGATCCGTTTCGAGTACATCCCGTGGGGCGGGCGCGGCCTGTTCATGAACACCCGCCCGGCCGGCAAGGACTCCTCCGGGCGGAAGGGCAACACGTTCACTCACATCTACATCGACCACGGCGCGCGGTACGAGAATCCGCAGCTTGCGTACCCGATCCAGGCGTACCGATCGCCGGATTTCCGGATGCCGTTTTTGTCTAAGCGCGTTGACGCGGTCGAGCTTTCGGACAACGCTGACGGACCGGATCCCGGACCGCACTTCGACGTCGACCTGTCGTGGGAGATCGTGCGCTCGATGTTTATGGGCATCGACCGCACGACGGTCGTCTACCGCATCCTGGACGAGTTGGAGGAAGCCCGCCGCCTGCCGGTGCTGTTGGTGAACAACTCGATGGACGCGCAGACCTGGATCACGGTCGTCAGCTCCCTTTTGTCGCAGTGGGAGGCGCGGAACCTGTTCCGCTTCTCCACGTACGAGCGCGCGGCTGATATCGACGCGCAGAAGTACCGCAACCACGCCGGCAGCACGCTGGTGGCAGCGCCCGTCGAGGACGCAGACGCGCTGGCGAAGGTCCCCGGCGTCAGCGTGATCAACACGAAGGACCCTCACGAGGGGTACGTGGGGAGGGGTACGTGGGCGTCGGCAAGCAAGCATGCCCTCGAGCTGTACCCCGACCACCTGGCGCTGTCCGCGGCGCTGAACGCGGCACCTGTTAACCCCGAAAGAGCGCGGCTTGGCGACGCCATGCGGCAGCTGCACGACACCAAGGAGTGAGAATGGAACACCTACAACAAGGAGCTGAAGCGTTCATCGCGGGTGACGACCTCACCGCTCAGATCAGCGTGGAAATCACCCCGCACGCGGAGTTCGACTACGAGCTCGCCGGTGCAAGGGAGCACGTGAAGCGCGCCGGCACGGTCTACGCTCGCGGCTTTGAACAGCCGGCTGAGCTGATCATCCGCCCACGCTCCACCGCGCAGTTCGCCGCCGACACGCAGGCGCACGTGGTCATCGAGTTCCTTCCGGAGATCGGCGCCGGCGAGAGCGTTGAGCTGCAGCGCTTCAAGATCGCGGGATTGTCAGAGTTTACCCCGGCGACGCTTTCGCCCGCAGCCGGCGGCGTGAGCGTGAAAGCCGGCCAGGTGGAGCAGCTCGCCGACGGCCAAAGCCGCGTCTACACCGAGATCGTCCGCGAGATCACCCCGGAAACTGGCGACGACACCGCGGCAGCCGCCGCGAGCGCGAATCAGACGCGCTCGGTGCTGGTTTACATCGACCAGTCGGCGTCCATGGCGCAGCCGAGCCGCGGCGCCCAGATGCGGGCGGTGGCGAAGTTCCTCTCCGAGTTCTTGAGCAAGCTGGAGATCGAGCTGTCCGTGGCTGGCAGCTCCGCGGCCTCCGCCCCGCGCCGCGTGCGCAGCTCCGCCGAGGCGCTCGACACGATGCTCGAGCTCACCCCGCGCGCCGAGGTGGGGTGGCCGAACTCGCTGAACGCGGCGCTGAAGCGCTACGACCGCGTCATCGTCGTATCCGAGGACCTGCCGGCGGAAGCGGCCGACCCGCGCGTCACCTTGATCACCTTCGACAACCTCCCCGAGCGCTTCAACGGCGTGCAGTTCGGCCCCGTGATCCAGCAGGCTGTGGAAAGCGACGACCACGACCGGTTGAAGCAGCTGTCCACGTTCCTGCAGGAGCGCCTGTACAGCTCCGTCCAGAACGGAGCGCGGTAAATGAACGTGCTCACCACGCGCTGCCCGTACTGCTTCGGGCACTTGGACGAGAACTTAAACCACATCGGCGCCCCCGGTGCCGGACCGCGCTGCAGCCGCACCGATTTTCCGCTGGGGTGGCAGGGCGCGGGCGTGATCACCGTCGCCATGGCAGGTGCGCGCGCCTCTGGCAAAAGCGTCTACCTCGCGGTGGTGGTTGAGCTGCTCAGCCAGTTCACTACCGAACAGCACGGTACGTGGCGGCCGGCCACGAAGAAGACGGAGCAGATCTACGAGGAGCATTTCCACTCGCGGCTGTTCGAGGAAGGCCGGGCGCTGGAATCCACCCGCCGCATCGACGACAACGCCACCTACACGGACGAGCCGCTGATCTTCACCATGGGCCGGCCGATGGTTCAGGGGCAGCGCAGCCCGCGCGAGATTTTCATCGTCTTCCGCGACATCGCGGGCGAGGACCTGCAGGACTACGACATCTCGGGAGTGAAGGACCAGCTGAGCTTCCTCGCCAACGCCGACCTCGTGGTCTTCCTCTTCGACCCGCTTGCCGACGAGGACATCCGCCTCGCCCTTGCGGGCCTGCCCGGCATGTCCCAGCCGGAGGACGGCACCCGCACCGACCCGTCGATGGTGTTGCGCAACGTGCTGGCGCTTATCGACGCCAACCGCAACCCCCACCACCTGCCCCGCATCGCGCTGACCATGTCGAAGTTCGACGTGCTGCAGCAGCTCGCGGAGACCCAAGGCGAGCCGCGCCACATGGACGTGATCATGCGCAACCGCGGCGCCGCCTTCAACCGCGAGGGCTCCGGCGTGGACAGACCGTGGGATTGGGCCGACAACGAGCTGCTGCACCAGGAAATCCGCAGCGTGCTGGCCACCCTCGACGCCCGCGGACTGTTCAACCAGCTCGACAGCTGGATCACGCACGATAACCCGGAGAACTACTACCGCTGCTTCGCGGTTTCCGCGCTCGGGTCCCAGACCCGCGACGACGCTGTCGACTCCTCCGGCATCGCCCCGTTCCGCTGCCTCGACCCCGTGCGTTCCGTACTTGCCCAGTACGGCATCGGCGTGGCTCCGCAGCAGGTTTACTAGAGAGGTTTTCCACTATGACGTACCCCACCAACACGATCACCGCACAGGAACTGCAGCAGGAGAACGAGGTCTACGGCGAGAAAGACCGCCAGAACAAGGAGCGCCGCGCCAGCGCCTGGATGGGTATCGTGTCCGCGCTCATCGCCATCGCGGCAATCGTTGCGCTTGCGATCTACCTCTGGCAGGTCGTGCCGAACGTCACCGACACCGCAGGCGACGTCCGCGACGCGGCCAACGAGGTCTCCTCGCAGGCTAGATAACGGTGCCGATAAGCTCGGCCAGCCCGGGCAGCTGGGTGGCGAAGTCGTCGCCGCCTCCGGGGAAGCGGTCGATCTTCTCCAGCTGCAGATCGGCAACCGCCGCCGCGTCCGCTTCGAGCACGTTCACCCCGGTGACGAACACCGAGTGCTTGTGGTCGGAGCGCACTACCATCGTGTACGGCACGATGCCCTCATCGAGGTGGTAGTAGAACGTCACCACGTCGATGTCGGGGTTGAACTCGGCGGTGACCGGCACCGGGCCGGTGGAGAGGTCGCCTTGGCCAGCGCAGTTGGAGGCGAGCCGGTCTAGGTCGCTGCCCAACTCCTCGCGCGCAATGCCCTGGTCCAGCACGAGCACGCTGTAGCGCGGTGCGAACCAGCCCTCCGCGGCGGGGGAGACAGCTGCCTCGGGCGCGAGGGTGATGGTCGCTTCGGCTTGGGCGGTCGCCGCCGCGTCGTTAAGCCGGTAGGGGCCCTCTGCCGCGCAGGGGTGCTCGGTGATCTCGCCCGGCACCGGCAGCAACCACTCGACGCCGTCGTCCGCGGTGCGGAACCGCGAGGACACTTCGCCCGTGCTGCCGGCTGCGAGCAAATCGGTGTCGTAGGGGCGGATCATGCCGTTGACCAGCGGCTCCTCGCGGCCGGTTGGGGCGGCCCACGGGTTGCCCTCGCCGCTACCGGGCAGGGCGTAGACGAGCGCTGCGGCCGCGCCGACCGCCAGCGCGGACTGCACCAGCGTGGAAAAGAAGCTGCTCATTGTGGGCTACCCCCCGTTTAGTACTTCCGACAAGCTGAGGTTCCGAGATCTCCTGTATTTCATCTCGGCGTTGTGCGCCAGCGTCGGCCCTGCGAACCAGATCAGCATGATGCCTAGCACGCTGACGAAGTAACCGTCTGCGAGCATGGACGCCGCGATCAGCGTGAGCACCACAAAGCTCATGAACCCGCCCCAGAGACTCTTGCGGACGTGAGCCGCGAACCAGCCGAACGCGAGGCCTGCGATAAGACCTGGAACAAGGCGCCCCTCCGGCGCAATCGGGATGGGCCAGCGCGGGGCCATGAACTGGTCGAGGAGAACCGCCGGGACCATGGTCGCAAGGGCCAGAAGGAACGAGCTGGTCGTTCCCCGGGGGAGGATGCCGAGGGGGCGTTTGAGGTTGTCGTCGAAAAGCGGCGGCGCGGGCTGCTCCTGCCTTCGTTGCTGACGCTCTTGTTCCTCAGCCTGCTGGCGCTCGAGCGCAGCGATCCCGGAGGCGATCTCGTCCAACTCAGGGTGGTCGATGCTGGTGGCGGTTGCGCGCTTCAGCTCCTTCGACGCCAGCGCCGCGTCTTGCTGCGCCAGCGCCTGCCTCGCCGCGGCGACCGCCGCCCGCACCTCGTTCTTGCGCGTTTCCACCTCGGCGACGATGTCGGTGCCCACACCCGATTTCGGCACTTTGCCCTGCGCTTTCAGCGTGCCCACCAGCTTGGCGGCTTGCGTCACCCTCTTTTGGTCCAGCAGGGTTTGCACCGGTCCGTACATGGAGTGGTCGAACTCCGCGGCGCGCCGACCAACCTCTTCCGGATCCTCCCGGCGCACAGCCTTGGGTTTCGGCCGGGACCGCGGCTTCGGCTCTGCCGCGGGTTTAGCCTTGGGCTTCGCGCTTGCCGACGCCGCGTCCGACGCCTTCGGCGCATCCCCGGCAAGCTGCGCGATGTCGGATTCCACCAGCCCGTACGTCTTCAGGCGGGCCTCCACGTCCTGCCGGAACGCGCGGCGGCTGTGCACCTCGTCCCACAGCGCCAAGTGGAACGCGATAACCGCGTTGTGCAGCGCGAGGTCGGAACCCGCGTGGGCGCGCAGCTTGGCCGCGGCCGTTTTCTGGCGCTGGGTGTTCGGGCTGCGGGTGAACCATTCGATCGCGGTATCCAGATCGGCGCGCGTGACAGTCCTCTTCGCGTCTTTGAAGTACGGCGGGGAGATGGTGTAGCTGCTCTTCGGCGCGCCGGAGGTGTAGTTCTCCGGGTTTAGCGCCTGCATGATGCCGAACGGGAACGCCTGCTCGATCTCCTGCTGCAGCGCGGCCGGCAGCGGCTGAATCGGGCGGATGCCCTTGCCCTGCAGCTTGTGCACGATCTGGCTCATCGCCTCCGGAGGCAGTCCGGCGCTCGCGCGCATCTGGTCCACCTGCTCCGCGGAGACGTAGTTCGAACCCGGAAGGGAGGCGGCCAGCTTGCCCACGAAATCGGTGATGCGCTCCGTGGCAAGCCGCTCCTCCTCGCCGCGCACGCGCGCGAAAAATTGCGGGTTGTCCAGGCGTTGCTCCGGGTTTGCCGCCTCTAGCCGAGCGAGCGCGTCGTACACAGGCTTCGCCTCCGCGCGCAGGGTGCTCGACGGCGACGTGGCCAACTTGCCCAAGCGCTCGATGAACTCCGCGTACTGCGCCTTCAGCTCGTCCGCGCTGGGATCCGCGCCGTCGAGCTGCAGCATCAGCGAGGGCTCCAGCTTGGCCGCGTCGCCCGCATCCTCAACCTCCGCCCACCGCGAAGCGTACGGCGTCTCTTTGAGGTACTTCTTCAGCTCAACGTCGTTGAACATCGTTACTCAGAACGAACCATGCCGGAGATCATGTTCTTGTACTCGTCCACGCGCTCGTCTGAGAGCGCGGAGATCTGCGCCGTGAGCTCCACGCGCTGACCGGTCGTCGGCTCGCTGCCCTCGAGCGAGACAATGCCGTCGTTGCTGACCTTCATGATCATGTACACCGGCGAACCTTGCGGCAGGTTCGGCAGGTTGTTGAGCATCGCGCCGTTCTCACCGGAGATGCGCTTGTTCGCGTTCATGTCGCGGGCGGGGATTTCGCCGGCCTGCTCGTAAATGTCGAAGCGGATGCGGGTGGTGTTGTCGTTGGACGCGAAGCCCTGCGCGGTTGCCTCGGCCGGCAGCTTCGCGCCGGCGTTGAGGATGTGCATGATGTAGGGCTCCTGGCGGTCCGGATCCCAGAACTGCACGCCGACGGCCTTCGGCAGGACGTTCGTGATCTCCATGGTGCGCGACCCGCCCGGGGCGGCAACCGTGATCATGCTGCCGGAGGTCTCGCTACTGTTCGGGTCGACGTTGATGTCGCCACCCGCGGCGTCCACCAAACCCTGGGCGTAGATCGCGGCGCCCTTGGCCACCGCGAGGTCGAACTCGGTCGGCGTGAGCTCCCAGCCGAAGGTGCTCTCGAGCGCCTCGCTGATCATCGGCATGCGCGAGGAGCCGCCGACCAGCAGGTAGCGGTCGATCTTGAGATCCGGCTTTTCCTTCTTCGCCGTCTCGATGGCGCGCTCAACCACGCGGATCGTCTGGTCGACGAGGTGCTTGGTTGCGACCTCGAACTCCTCCCGCGTGATCTCCACGTTGGCCTTCACGCGGTTTTGGTAGTTGCAGAGGATTTTCGCGGACTTGCGCCGCGTCAGGGCGATCTTCGCTTGCTCAACACCGCTCTTGAGGTTTTGCACGAAGTCGTCGTCGTAGGTCGGGTCCTCGTCCAAGCCCGTGGTCATGCCGAAGTTCATCACGGCGAGGTTGAACAGCTCAGTGTCCCAGTCGGCGCCGCCGAGCTTGCGGTCGCCGTCCACGGCCAGCACGTCGATGCGGTCCTCGCGCATGTCCATGATGGTGGTGTCGAAGGTGCCGCCGCCCAGGTCGTAAACCAGGATCGTCTGGTTGCTGCCGTGGCGCATGCCCGAGGACAGCGCCGCGGCGACCGGCTCGGTGATGATGTCGAGCACGTTCAGCCCGGCGATTTTGCCCGCCTGCTTCGTGGCGGCGCGCGCCTCGGTGCCGAAGTAGGCCGGAACAGTGATGACTACGCCGTCGGCGTCTTCGCCGGTGAAGTCCTCTGCGGCTTCAACAAGGTAGGACAGGATCAGCGCGGAGACGGACTCAGGGGAGTGGGTCACGCCGTGGATCTTCACGTCGTAGGCGTCGCCCATGTGGCGCTTGATCAGCTCCACGGTCTCGTCTGGGCGAAGCTCGATCTCGTTCTTCGCCTCGCGGCCGACAACGAAGCTCGTGGCGTCGTCGAACAGCACCACCGACGGGGTGGTCTGCTCACCCTCGAAATTCTGGATCACCTGTGGCGAGCCCAGCTCATCGATGTGCGCGATCGCTGAATAGGTGGTGCCGAGGTCGATGCCGTAAACCTTCACGTCGTTATCTTCCTTTTTCCTGTCGCTGTTGCTTAGAAACTCTAACCGGCGTTCGGATCGTAGCGGTACACGGAGACCTCAGCCGGAACCGAGGGCTTCACCGACGCCGGGTGGCCGTACCCGCGGGCAAGCACCTTGTGAATAGTGTCGTTTTGCGACTCGTCAGCGGTCTTTTCCACGGCCACCGTCTTGTGCCGCTTGCGGTCGTACGGTGTGCCGGGGGCTGCGTCCACCTCTTCAAACCCGAGGGCGATGAGCGCCTCCTCCAGCTGCTGCTCGAAGTACTCGTACACCGAACGCAATTGGCGCTGCGCCTCTTCGGCGTTGAGCTGGCTGAGATCCTGGCTCAAGCCCTCGTCGGTGTCTTTGACCATCCCGCCGAGAATCTTCGCGGCTGGGGTGAGGAACGTTTGAATGATGTCGATGCGGGCGTCCTGCAGCGCGGCTATCGCGGTGTCGCGCGGGTCATCCGCTTCAGGGGCTTCGCTTGCCGACGCCCCCTTTATCCCCTCCAGCCTCCCCACCACAGTGTCCCCGAGCTTCTGCATCTCATTGAGCAGGGTGCTGGTGCTCTTGTGCACATCGGAGCGCAGTCTGCCGACGTTGTCGTTGAGTTCGTCCGCGATCACGTTGAGCGACACAGAATCGGGATCCGCCTTCTGGTTGTCGCCGGTGTGCACTGCGGGGAACTGCTCAATCGGCGGTTCCGGGCGCGGCGGCTGCGGGCGGTTGAAGCTTTGGTCGTCGAAGCGCATTTACTGGCCCACCTTCTGGTTCATCCAAGCGTTCTTGCCCACGAACTGGTTGTTCGCGTGCATCCGCGCGATCTGCACCTGGTTCATCGCTTCGACCACGTTGCCGTTGCCGTCGACGACGTAGGCGCCGGTCGCGCTCTGGCGCCGCGGGGCGGGGGTTGCCGGCACGATGCGCTGCTGGCCCACGTAGTAGCCCGCCACCTGCGAGCCGGCGCCGGCGGCTTTGAGCTCGGTGCGGGTTCGCTCCACCAGCTTGTTGAAGGCGTCGGCGTGCTTCTGCAGCTCGCGGTTTTTAAAAATCGTCTTGGACGCGAACTGCGAGGCGCCGACCGCGACGGCACCGAAGAACCCGGAACCGAACAGCGCGATGACCGCCGGGCCAAGCGTGGCCAGCCAGCCGACGCAGCCGTCTGCGTCGATGTACTCCTCGATGAACACGCCGATGACGGACAGCACAAAGATGGTGGCCAGGCAGCTGAGGAAGGTGCTCGAGGAAAACGCCGTGTCCAGCAGCGCAGCGGGGATGCCGAGAGCGAGCGGGGTGAGCCACGCGTTGGAGAACTTCGGCGGCAGGAACCCGAGTGCCTTGTGCTTGCCCTCGTCCTGGATGGGCTGGAAGTGGGTGTCCACGACCTGGTCAATGAAGGCCGGGTCGTGCTCCATCTCGTTGACGTACACGGCCAAGTCGCCGACTGTTCGGGAATCAACGCAATACTCTGCAATCGAGTCCAGCTCTTGGCGCGCGGCGATCGGGTTGCGGGCGCGGATGGCCTGGTCCAACGACGCGGTGTCGCGCTCGAGCTTGCGGGCTTGCGACTGGATGCTTTCAATGATGTCCGCGCCCACGGAGGAACGCGCCCTCTCGCCCGACTCCAGCAGCTGGTCGAGTTCGTACTTCGCCTGGGCGAGGCGGCCCTCGCCGGCCGCGCGCTCCAGGCTGCCGAACGTCTGGCGGTCGATCTGCTGCGCGCGCTCCGCGGAGATTTCCGGGTCTACGTGCTCCGCCGCAAGACGGCTCGAGCCGCCTTGCGACGCCACCAGCTGGCGCACCTCGTCCTCGTCGACGCCCATGGAAGCCAGCCGCTGCGCACCCTCGTCGATGGAGTTGCGCACGTCGCGGGCCTTGCGGAACGCCTGCAGGTAGAAAGACGAGAACCAGTCCCTCAGCTCTTCGGTTCCCAGCCGGGAAACGAAGTCTTTTTCTTTGCTGAACTGGGGGCTGGTGGTGAAGTAGTTGACCGCGGCGTCGCGCACCTGAGCACCGGGTTCGCCTTCCGCGCCCTCGACCGTTGCATCCACGATCGAGATGGTTGCTTCCGGGTTGTCGCGGAAGACTTCGGGGTAGAGCGCCTGCGCGATGCCTTTCGGGAACAGCTTCTCGATCTCGTTGAAAGTCTTCTCCGGAACGTCGGCGACGACCCGGATGCCGCGGCTGCCGAGGAGCTGCGTGACCAGTTGGGCCGCGAAATCCGGCAGGCCGCGGTACTTCATCGAGTTGTTGAGCGAGAACTCGTCGAGAACGGGGAAGCCGTCCAGGCGCTCCGCCCAGTAGTCGGCCTCTTCAGTCGCGGCCTCGGACACCGAATCGAACCAGGCGTTCTTGGCAAAGCGGATGAAGTCCGGGTTGTCCAGCGTCCACTCCGGGTTCGTCTGCTCGAGCGCGGTGAGGGCGGCTGCGACGGTCTCGGCAGCGGAGCGCCGCGGGCCCATGCCCTCGGCGAGCTTGCGCAGCTCGTCGCGGACCCGCTTGCCGGTTGTGCGGATCGTCGCGTCGTCGTCGGAGTCGTCGACCTGGGCTAGGTTGGTCAGCTCCACCTTCGGCAGAGCGGTTGCCACCGCGGATTCGGCGCCGGCAGCGCTTGCGCCCTCCGCCGCGGCCTTGATCTCGCTCCAGGCCGCCGCGTCCATCGTGCCCAGGTACCTGTTCAGGGCAGTTTTGTCGAACTTGTCCGCCCCCTGAGCCGCCGGCTCAGACTGCAGGGAAGATCCGGTGAGATCCGATTCCGCCATGGCGCGATTCTCCAATCGGTGTACAGGCACAAAACACAAGCAGTATAAACATCACACACTTAACTCACAGGGCGAAGGTTCGCTCTGGACATAAAAACGGCGCCTGCGGGAACCGCAGGCGCCGTGGATGTAGCGAGTGTTACTTCGCAAACTCTTCGACGAGAGCCTTGTTGAAGGCCGGCAGGTCGTCCGGAGTGCGCGAGGAGATAAAGCCGGAGTCGACCACAACTTCCTCGTCGACCCAGTTAGCGCCGGCGTTGACCAGGTCGGTCTTCACGTTCACCACGGAGGTGAGCTTGACGTCCTTAATCAGGTCGGCTTCGGTGAGGATCCAGCCGCCGTGGCAGATCACGCCGATCGGCTTGCCGGCCTCCTTGAAGCCCTTCACCAACGCAACAGCGTCGGAGTCGGTGCGGATGGTGTCGGCGTTGACGGTGCCGCCCGGGAGGATAAGCGCGTCGTAATCGGCGACGTTGGCATCAGCCGTGGTGCCGTCGACGGCAACCTTGGTGCCCTTCTTGCCCTCGATCTCGCCGCTCTCGGTGGAGAGAACATGGGTGGTAGCGCCGGCGGCCTCGACGGCCTCCTTCGGGGAAGTCAGCTCGGAGTCCTCGAAACCGTCGGTAGCGATGATTGCAATCTTCTTGTTGTTCAAATCAGCCATGGCTCACACCGTACGGAAAAGTTGCCGCGGGCGTCGTCACACCTGGTCTTCGTCCAGCTTGTTCTGGCGTTCCTTGTCGCTGGCGGTCGCTTTGTCCGGGTCGACGGCGCGTGCGCGGCCGGGAACTTCGTGGTCGTAGGTTTTGTTCGGCGCGTCGTCGTTAAGCGGCACCCGCGTGGAGCCCAACCCCTGCTTGACCGGAGCACCCGTGGCGACCTTCTCCCGCTTGGCCATGCGCGCCATGTGCTTGCGCACAGCGAGGAACGCCTCCTTGGAGTCGAGCGCCTGGCTTTGCTGGGTGGCGATTTGGATGTCGTCGGCGGTAATTTGTCCGGCGCGCAGCGAGACCATCTCGGCCCAGTAGCGGAACCACACGGCAAGCACAGCCGCGACCGGGACTGCGAGGAAGGCGCCGACGATGCCGAAGAGGGTGCCGCCGATTGCGACCGCGAGCAGCACGATGGCTGCGTGGAGGCCCATCGCGCGCGACTGCAAGATCGGCTGCAGCACGTTGCCCTCGATCTGCTGGACAGCGATGATGAGGATCAGCACGAAGATAGCGTTCCAGAAACCGTTGGACACGAGCGCGATGATCACGGCTAGGGCGCCGGCGGTGAACGCACCGATGATCGGGATGAAGCCGGCGAAGAAGGTGATCACGGCGAGCACCGGCCACAGCGGCACGCCGAGGAAGATGAGGCCCAAGCCGATGAAGACGGCGTCGACCATAGACACGATTGCCTGCGTGCGGATGAAGCCGGAGAGCGTGTTCCAGGAGCGCATGAGCACCTCGGTGAGGTGCCAGCCCGCACGCGCGCCGGTGTACTTGCGCAGCCACGGCAGGAAGCGGTCGCCGTCTTTCAGGAAGAAGAAGGACAGGATCAGGGTGAGCACCAGGGTGGTGCCGATGGAGGCGATCGCGCCGATACCGGTGAACACGCCGGAGGCGATGTTGGATGCTTGGCCCTTGGCAAAGGATTCGATCTGCTGGAGACCCTGCTGGATGCGGTCCGGGTCAATCAGCTGCGGGTCGAGGCGCTCGTCCACCCAGTCCAGGATCTGTTGGATACCGGTCTGCGCCTGTTCGTAGAGCTGGCCGCCCTGCGTGCGCACGGTCGGCGCCATGGCGGAGAAGATGCCGATGATCGCGCCGAAGAATGCGACCAGCACCAAGATGACTGCGGCCGCGGAGGGCATGCCCTTGTTGCGTAGCCAGCGAACCGGCGGCCACAAAACGGTGCAGAAGATCAACGCGAGCAGGATCGGCAGCAGGCCGAACCAGACGTAGCTGAGGAGGTAGAAGAGGATGCCGGTTGCGACGACAACGATAATGAATCGAAGTGCCCACGCGGCGGCGGTGCGGCCGTCGGCGGCGATGACGTCGCCGCGGTCAATTGGTTCACCGGACAACTCCTGAGCGGCGTCGGCCGGGGTGGGCATCATTTGAATGTCGTCGACAGTGGTGTCGAGCGCGCCCACGTAGTCCTTATCTTTATCAGTCACCTGCAACATTCTGCCAGAACCATGGCAAATCGCTTATTTAGAAAAGGTTGAGTGCATCGGGAACAACTTTGAGGGCGCCGCGTTATAGACATTGAGTGCATCAGGCTCAAGGGGTACAGTGGCCCTTGTGAAGTTGAGTCGAAGCACTTCAACTTACTAACAAAATCGTTTCTAACAGGAGGAACATCACTCATGGCACGTGCAGTTGGTATCGACCTCGGCACCACGAACTCCGTCGTCTCCGTCCTCGAGGGCGGAGAGCCGGTAGTTATCGCTAACGCGGAAGGCTCCCGCACCACCCCATCCGTCGTCGCGTTTGCGAAGAACGGCGAGGTGCTGGTCGGCCAGTCCGCAAAGAACCAGGCGGTGACCAACGTTGACCGCACGATCCGCTCCGTCAAGCGCCACATGGGCGAGGACTGGACGATCGACATCGACGACAAGAAGTACACCCCGCAGGAAATCTCCGCCCGCACCCTGATGAAGCTGAAGCGCGACGCAGAGGCCTACCTGGGTGAGGATGTCACCGACGCGGTGATCACCGTCCCGGCTTACTTCGAGGACGCCCAGCGCCAGGCCACCAAGGAGGCCGGCCAGATCGCAGGCCTGAACGTCCTGCGCATCGTCAACGAGCCGACCGCGGCGGCACTCGCTTACGGTCTGGAGAAGGCTGATTCCGAGCAGACCATCTTGGTCTTCGACCTCGGCGGCGGCACCTTCGACGTGTCCCTGCTCGAGATCGGCGACGGTGTTGTCGAGGTGCTCGCAACCGCCGGCGACAACGAGCTCGGCGGCGACGACTGGGACCAGCGCGTTGTTGACTGGCTGGTGGACAAGTTCAAGTCCGCCAACGGTGTCGACCTGTCCAAGGACAAGATGGCGATGCAGCGTCTGCGCGAGGCTGCAGAGAAGGCAAAGATCGAGCTCTCCTCTCAGCAGCAGGCCTCCATCAACCTGCCGTACATCACCGTTGACTCCGAGAAGAACCCGCTGTTCTTGGACGAGACCCTGTCGCGCACCGAGTTCCAGAAGATCACCTCGGACCTGCTGGACCGCACCAAGGCGCCGTTCAACCAGGTGATCAAGGACGCTGGCCTGTCGGTCTCCGACATCGACCACGTCGTGCTCGTCGGTGGTTCGACCCGTATGCCGGCCGTGACTGACCTGGTCAAGGACCTCACCGGCAAGGAGCCGAACAAGGGTGTGAACCCGGACGAGGTCGTGGCCCTCGGCGCTGCTCTGCAGGCTGGTGTGCTGCGCGGCGACGTCAAGGACGTACTGCTGCTCGACGTCACCCCGCTCTCCCTCGGCATCGAGACCAAGGGTGGCGTGATGACCAAGCTGATCGAGCGCAACACCACCATCCCGACGAAGCGTTCCGAGACCTTCACCACGGCTGAGGACAACCAGCCGTCCGTGCAGATCCAGGTCTTCCAGGGCGAGCGCGAGATGGCGTCCGCCAACAAGCTGCTCGGCTCTTTCGAACTGGCAGGTATCGCCCCGGCACCGCGTGGCGTTCCGCAGATCGAGGTCACCTTCGATATCGACGCCAACGGCATCGTGAGCGTCTCTGCTAAGGACAAGGCCACCGGCAAGGAGAACACGATCAAGATCCAGGACGGCTCCGGCCTCTCCCAGGACGAGATCGACCGCATGATCAAGGATGCGGAGACCCACGCTGACGAGGACCGCAAGCGCCGCGAGGAGCAGGAGACCCGCAACAACGCGGAGACCGCTGCGTACCAGACCCGCAAGTTCATGGACGAGAACACCGACAAGCTGCCGGAGGACATCCGCACCCGCGTGGCTGAGGCGGCCGATGCCGTGGACGAGGCGCTTAAGGGCGACGACCTCGAGGCCATCAAGTCCGCAGTGGAGAAGCTGAACACCGAGTCCCAGGAACTGGGCAAGGCCCTCTACGAGGCTGAGGCGAACGCAGGTGCAACCGCCGGCGGCGCAGCAGACGCTCCGTTCGACGACAACGTGGTCGACGCTGAGGTTGTCGAGGACGACGACGCATCCGACGCACCGTCCGCTGAGCCGAACACCGACGAGAACAAGTAAAACGCGTAGGAGACGATCATGACTGACCCGAACGTGAACCCCCAGATGCCCGACAACCCGGGCGCGCCGGAGAACACCGACGAGCAGTATGTCTCGCCGGACCAGGCAGAGCAGCTTGCCGACGAGGCGGCCGATTCCGAAGCCTTCGAGCAGATGACTGACCTCGAGGCTGAGGGCGAGGACCCCCTCACTCAGGTCTCGGACGCGGAACTCGCCGACGCGGTCGAGGTTGAACCAACGGATGTCGACGGCGACGGCGCGGTGAGCGAAATCGAGGTGCAGCTCGCCGAACGCACCGAGTCACTGCAGCGCGTGAGCGCGGAGTACGCCAACTACCGCCGGCGCACCGAGCGCGAGCGCTCTCAGCTGGTGGACCAGACCAAGGCGAAGTTCGCTTCCCAGCTGCTGCCTATCCTGGACGACTTGGATTTGGCTGAGCAGCACGGCGACTTGGCCGAGGGCCCGCTTAAGGCGCTCGCCGACAAGCTGCGCACCACCTTGGAAGGCCAGAAGCTCGTCGCGTTCGGCGCGCCGGGCGAGGCCTTTGACCCGGAGATTCACGAGGCGGTGCAGGATCTTTCCGAGGGTGACGAGAAGGTCATCGGAACCGTCCTGCGCAAGGGCTACAAGCTCGGCGACCAACTGGTTCGCAACGCGATGGTGATCATTGCGGACGAGCAGAGCTAGGCGTTAGGCGCTAGCTATCTAGCGGCCTAAAGCCGAGGACAACCAGCCGGGTGCGAGCGGCATGCAACGCTTGCCCCGGCTTTTTCCCTAGAAACGTTATTTCGAGACAGAGGTTCAAGTGAGAAAGGAGGAGCGTACATGGCAATGCAGCAAGAATGGGCAAATAAGGACTACTACGGCGATTTGGGCGTGAGCTCGCAAGCGTCGGCGGCGGACATCAAGAAGGCGTACCGCAAGCTGGCCCGCGAGAACCACCCGGACTCCAACCCCGGCAACAAGGAAGCCGAGGAGAAGTTCAAGCGCGTCGCGGAGGCGTACGACGTCGTCGGCGACGAAGAGAAGCGCAAGGAATACGACCAGTTCAAATCCATGATCGGCTCCGGCGGCTTCGGAGGGTTCGGCGGCCGCTTCGGAGGGGGAGGAGGCTCCGGGTTTCCGGGCGGGTTTCGCACGACGCAGACAACGTCCGACTTCGACTTCGACGACCTCGGAGACATCTTCGGAGGTGCTGGTGGACAAGCTGGAGACGGCGGCCTTGGTGATATCCTCGGTGGCTTCTTTAACCGCGGCGGCGGTGCTGGCAGGAACGCTCGGCCGTCGCGGGGGGCGGACGTCGAAACCGAAATAACCATCGACTTCCGCGAGGCCGCCAAGGGCACCACCTTCCCAGTGGAACTCACCGGCGAAGCCCCGTGCACCACGTGCCACGGCTCCGGTTCCAAGTCGGGCAAGACGCACACCTGCGCGATGTGTTCCGGCACCGGCTACATCCGGGAGAACTCCGGCGCGTTCGGCATGGCGCGCCCGTGCACGAACTGCGGCGGCACCGGTGAAGTGATCGAAGACCCGTGCTCCACCTGCGGCGGCACCGGCACGGTGCGCCGCACCCGCTCGATTACCGTCCGGATCCCGGCCGGTGTTGAGGACGGGCAGAAGGTGCGCCTCGCCGGCCAAGGCGAAGCGGGTCCGAATGGCACCCCGTCCGGCGACCTCTTCGTCACCGTCCGCGTGCGCGAGGACAAGGTGTTCACCCGCTCCGGCAACGACCTCGAGCTGACCGTGCCGGTCTCCTTCGGTGAGCTGGCGCTCGGCGGCACCGTGACCGTGCCGACGCTGGACAAGCCGGTCCGGGTGAAGATCCCGGCTGGCACGCCTAACGGCCGCACCCTGCGCGTGAAGGGCCGCGGTGTGGAGGCGAAATCCGGCGCCGGCGACCTGCTGGTCACCGTTGAGGTTGCCGTACCGAAGAACCTAGACGCCGGCGCCACCAGCGCGTTGCGCGCCTATGCCCAGGCAGAAAAGGACTCCGGTTTCGACCCGCGCGCCGGGTGGGCCGGGGCCAACTAAAGGAGGTGGTGGACAATGTCTGACTCGAGAAACGATCACGAGCAGTACTACGTCATCTCCGTGGCTGCCGAGCTCACCGGCATGCACGCGCAGACCCTGCGCACCTACGACCGGTTGGGTCTCGTTACGCCGATGCGCACCTCCGGCGGCGGCCGCCGCTACTCCTCGCGCGACATCGCGCTGCTGAGGCGCGTGCAGCAGCTCTCCCAGGAGGAGGGTGTGAACCTCGCCGGTATCAAGGCGATCATCGAGCTCACCGAGCAGGTCGAAGGCCTGCAGGCCGAGCTCGACGCCGAGCGCGAAGCTGCCGCGGAGCTGCGCCAGCGCTTGCAGTCCGGTTCGCGCCGCGGCGGGGAGTTGGTCCACGTGCCTCGCTCGACCGCGGTGGTCACGTGGGAGCCATTCGCTTCCAGGCGCGCGCGCCGGCGCGAGCAGGCGTAGGCGTCTAACCGGTAGCGAACGAGAAAACCCCATCGCCGGCCGCTGGAAACAGCGGAGGTGACGGGGTTTCGTTGTGCCTCAGGCGCTTGAGCGCCGGAGTGCGGGTCCGACTAGCGGCGGGTCGTGAGCACCTGCTTCTCGTCGCGGTTGAGCACGGAGCGTGCACCAGCAGCGCCGGCCAGGGAGGAGATCACGGCGCCGAGGATCAGGCCGCCGAAGGTCCACCAGGTGCCCTCAGCAGCGTCGTCGGAGTACTCGTTGTAGGCGTCGCGGGCCTTGTTGGCAGCGTCGTTCGCTGCATCGCGAGCTTGGTCAGCGGCGTTGTCAACGTCCTCCTGGCTGATGTTGTCGCGAGCGGAGTCGGTAGCGTCCTCAGCGTCCTGGCGGGTCACGGTCGCGGCGTTGCCAGTGGTCTCAGCGATGGTGCCGGTGACGTTGCCAAGCACGGAGCCCAGGCCGCCGACGATGGAGGAGCCGAGCCAGCCGGCCAGGATCAGGGATGCCAAGAGGGAGGTCGCCCAGGTGGCGAAGCCGTGGAACATGCCAGCGCGGACGCCGAGAGCACCGGCGACGTAGCCGGCTGCGGCGAAGGCGACGATCAGGGAGATCAGGGCAAAGATGCCGGTTGCGGCACCGGTGGAGCCCTGTAGGCCCATCGCTGCGGCGCCGACGCCGAGCAGGATCATGATGCCCAGGAAGGTCACGACGCCGGCAAAGATGGCGCCCCAGGACACGTTGCCGTTGGACACCTCGGTGGAGTCGGTGCCGATCCAGGCTTCTTGGCCGATGTGCTGATCGGCGTCGGCCACGGTTTCGGAGCGCACAGCGGTGCTGGCGGAGGCCGGCGCGGTGCGGGTGGTCTTCTCAACGCGCTTCGTTCGGCGCGGGTTCTGCGGGGTAGTCATAACAGGTAAAACCTTTCTTATGAATCAATGACAACGAAGCCTACGGTACAGAACAGAGATGAGCATTTGGGTCACGTAGTGATAACGGTTGGTCAACGAAAAGGGGCCGTCGTTAAGCAATTGCTTATCGACGGCCCCTTGAAAACCCCAACTACCCGAATTCGATGGCTGCAGCGCCACCGATGTGGCGCATGTTGGACTTAGCCAGGTTAAACAGTCGGCCGACGCCGCCCTCGAGGAAGGCGGTGCGGGCACCGGACTTGGCGAAGCCCTTCATCATGTCCCAGGTGATCCCCGGCGGAAGCGAGAGCGCCTCGGGGTCGGTGACAATGTCGACGAGCACCGGGCCGTCGTAGGCGAGGGCCTCCTTCAGCACCGGCTTTAGGTCGTCCGGATCCTCGATGCGGTAGGACTGGATGCCCACGCCCTTGGCAATCTCGGCGTAGTTCGCCTCCTCGTGGTCAGTGCCGAAGTACGGCATGCCGGCCACCATCATCTCCAGCTTGACCATGCCGAGCGAAGAGTTGTTAAAGCAGATGACCTTCACCGGCAGCTGGTGCAGCTTGATGGTGAGCAGCTCGCCCATCAGCATGCCCAAGCCGCCGTCGCCGGACCAGGAGATGACCTGGCGGTCCGGGAACGCGGCCTGCACGCCGATCGCCATCGGCAGCGCGTTGGCCATCGTGCCGTGGAGGAAGGACGCGGCCTCGTCACGCTTGCCGTTCGGGGTGAGGTAGCGGGACGACCACACGTTGCACATGCCGGTGTCGACAGTGAAGTAGGCGTCCTCATCAGCCAGCTCGTCCAGCACGGACGCGGCGAGCTCGGGGTGGATCGGCTTCTTCGATTCAAAGGCCTTGGTGGTGTAGTGGTTGATCACGTGCTCGAGCAGCTCGTAGTGGCGCTTGAGCATCTTGTCCAAGAACTTGCGGCTCTTCTTCTCCTCAATGTGGGGAAGGATGTTCTCGATGACGCTCTTCACGTCGCCAACCACCGGGTAGTCCACGGTGGTGCGGCGGCCGATGTGGGTGCCGTCGATGTCGATCTGGGCCACGTTCTCGTCCGGCAGCCAGTCGGTGTAGGGGAAGTCGGTGCCGACCATAATGAACAGGTCGCACTCCTCCATCGCGTCAACGCAGGCGCCGTAGCCGAGCAGGCCGGACATGCCGACGTCGTACGGGTTGTCGTACTCGAAGTACATCTTGCCGCGGAAGGAGTGACCGATCGGAGCCTTGACCTTCTCGGCGAGTGCGAAGACCTCGTCGCGCGCGTCCTTCGCACCGTAGCCGGCGAAGATGGCGACCTTTTCCGCCTTGTTGATCGCCTCGACCAGGCGGGCTGCCTCGTGCGGGTCCGGGTAAACGCGCTTGTCCTTGCCGGTGGCGTAGACGCCGTCGGCGGTGTGCGGGCCGTCTGCCACGTCGGCGGCGAAGACATCGCCGGGCACGACCATCACGGACACGCCGTTGCCGGCGAGCGTGTTCTGCAGGGCGTTGTGCAAAACGCGCATGCCCTGGTCAGCCTCGTGGACCACCTCGCAGTAGGAGGAGCACTCCTGGAAGAGCAGCTCCGGGTGGGTCTCCTGGAAGAAGGAGGAGCCGATCTCAATCGTCGGGATGTGGGACGCGATGGCGAGCACCTTCGCGCCGTTGCGGTGGGACTCGAACAGACCCTGCACGAAGTGGGTGTTACCCGGGCCGCAGGATGCGCCGCACACCGCGAGCTCGTCGGCGGCCAGCGAGTCAGCGCCCGCCGCGAACGCCGCGGCTTCCTCGTTGCGGACGTGGACCCACTCGATGTCCGACTGGCGGACCGCGTCCGACAGCGGGTTCAACGAGTCGCCGACCAGACCGTAAATGCGCTTGACGCCTAGATCTTCTAGGCGCCGAACTACCTGTTCTGCGAAGTTTGCCATGGTGCTCGAAGCTCCTTAAATGAGGTTTACCTAAATCTTCAGGTTTGCAACAGCCGATGGTAACGAATTCTGCGCAGCCGGGTCAGGCGGGCAGGTCAGAGCGTTCAGCAGCACGGGGCTTGCGAAGTACTCGGTGTGCGTGCCCTCGACGCCGTCAATAATGATCGCGCCGTAGCCCGGGTCGCTCGGTGAGTGCATGCCGTGCAGGCTTGCATCGTCGTTGCGCAGGGTTTTGATGATGTCGCGCGAAGCGTCGACGGCATACACTCGCGGGGCCGCGCCCGGGCGTCCCGTCAGCTGGAGGTCGTCGACCGAGTTGCCGTCCACGCCGGGGCTGCCGAGCAGCCACAAATCGTCCGCCACGAGACCGTGCTCGTAGGCGGCGCGGCTTGCAACCACCGTGCCGTACGAGTGGGAGACCACCGACTTTTCAGCGTGGGGGAACCGCTCGTCCAGCGCAAGTTGGAACATGGCGAGGTGGCCAGCGCCCTCCGAGGCAGCGCGGCCGGAGAACCCTTTGGCCACTGTCGGCGGCGGCGCGTAGCCCTGCCACACCACCACAGCCGCGCCGGTGTAGTCCGCTATGAACTTCGCGCGCTCTATCTCCCGCGGCAGGGCGTCCGGTTTGCCGGTTGTCACGCCGTTGACCAAGGTGATGATGCGGTCGGGGTCCACGCTGTCGCCGACCATGACGGTGGTGGAGCCGGGGCCCGCCTCCAGCACGGTTCCACCTGCCTGGGCAATCGCGCTTGCCGACGCCGCCGGCAACGTCCCCACATACCTGGCATGCAGCGCCTCGAGATCCTCTTCCGGGTGCGCCACAAGCCGGTCGACCGGGTCGTCGCCGCCGGCGCCGAGTTGGTCCGCGATTAGCATGTCCAGCTGCTTGGACATCAGGTTCAGCCGGATGATCAACGCGCGGTGGGAGGCGTCAGCGGCCATCAAGGCGGCGCGCCGGGCAACCTCATCGAGCAGTTGCTGCTGGCCGGCGGCGAACTCGAGCAGGTCAGCCGCTTGGCGCGCCCGGGCAGCGGCGCGGGCGAAGTCTTCGGCTTGGGCCTCGAGGCGCGCGTAGGCAGCGCCCGCTGCGGAGCCAGCGAAGCCGGTGGCCTTAAGCGCGGCAGCCGCGGCCCGGGCAGCGCTGGCGTGGGCGTCTGCGGCAAGTGCCGCCATCCGCCAGGACGCGGCCGCGGCGCGCAGCTCGTGGGGGTAAAGGCTCGGGTGGTAGATCACGGCGTTCGTCCCTTGGTCAGGGCGCGGTCGAGCGTGCGGGCTAACGCGTCGTCGATGCGCTCGACGCGGGTGGCGAAGGCCGCGACTGATTCTAGGTGGGCGGTGAGGGAGGTGAGGTGGGCGTCGATAAGCAGCTGCTCCTTGGTGAAGCGGCGGGCATGCGCCGCGGCGGTGCGGGAGGGGCTTAACGTTGCCGCAGGTAGCGGGGTGTGCTGGGGGATGAGGCGCCGGGCGGTTGGCGCGGTGTGGGTGGTGAGCGTGAGGTCCATGGCCGGAGTTAACCAAGGTGGGCGAATTCGATCAACCAAGCGGCTGCGAACCTGTGGATAACGTTTTTAGGATGGCCGGTATGAGACTCGCCTTATTGCAAACGGTGACCGGCAAGGACAAGGCCGACAACATCGCGCTCGTCAGCGGGTTGGTGCGCGACGCAGCTGCACAGGGGGCCACGCTGATCGTGCTGCCGGAGGCTACCAGCCAGGCCTTTGAGCAGGGCCGATTAGACACCCAAGCTGAGGAGCTGGACGGGGAATTCTCCATCGCGATGCGCAAGCTCGCGGACGAGCTGGGGGTCACAGTTGTGGCGGGAATGTTTCGGCCGGGCGATACCAATAAGCTGGGGAAGAAAGAACTCAACCGCGTGCGCAACACTGCGCTGATCACCGGTGGGGGCACGCACACCGGTTACGACAAGATCCACACCTACGACGCGTTCGACTACCGCGAGTCCGACACCGTCATGCCGGGCGAGGAGCTGGTCACGTTCGTACACGAGGCGGGCGGGGAGAGCGCCGTGGTTGGCGTTGCGGTCTGTTTCGACATCCGCTTCCCCGAGCAGTTCAAGGAGCTCGCCCGCCGCGGCGCGCAGATCGTTGTGGTGCCCACGAGCTGGGCGGACGGCGAGGGAAAGCTGGATCAGTGGCGCACGTTGACCGCCGCGCGCGCCCTAGATGCGGGCGTTTTCATCGCGGCGGCGGGCCAAGCGCGCCCCAACTGGAAAACGGAGGCGGGTGAAGAATCCGGCCCCACCGGCATCGGCCACTCGTGCGTGGTCGACCCGCAGGGAGCGCGCATCGCCGAAGCGGGTTACGCGCCGGAGCTTGTGCTTGTCGACGTCGACCTCAACGCCGTCACCGCCACCCGCAAAGCCCTGCCGCTCATCGCGATCACCGATTCGACGGCGATGCGTTAACTTCCAGGACCTCCAGCCAGTCGTTTACCCGCGCCAGCGCCTGGAACACCGGCAGTTCGTAGCGCTCGGCGTCCGTGTCGCCGAGGTAGCGCAGCGTCACGCGGGGGCGCTCGGGTTGCTCCAGCAGGGCGAAAACGACCGCCTTCGCGGCGGCGACGCTGGTGCCCTCGGCGGTGAGCTCAAGTGCGTCCCGGTCGAGCGGGGCGGGTTCGCCGCGGGGCGCACCGATGACCAGCAGCGCGCCGGGCGCGATCGCCGGCACCTCTTCTGCGCGGACGTGGAACTCCACTTGGCCGTGCGCGTTCGCCGGTACCGCGGAGACCCACTCGTGCCACACCCCGGGGTGCTCCGCCAGCATGACCGTGAGCCGCTGGCCCGGCGCGAAAGCGATCTCGGTGCCGCACTCGGCGCGGATGATCGAGATGTCGCTTTCGGGCAGGCTCACCCTGCGCACGTCGTTGACCTGCACCACGTAGGCGGCGGGGATGCCGGCGGCATCCGCCTCCTCGCTCACGGCGCGCATGTGCGCGGCGGCTTGGATAAGTGCCGCGGCGTCCTCCTCGCCCAGCTCCGCGACCTCCGCGAGCATCCCCGCCACGGCTTCGTACTCGCCGAGCGGGAAGCCGAGGCGGCGCAGGTCCAGTGCCCAGGCGGTGAGTTTCGGCTCGGCGTCCTCTTGCGGCTGGGTGAGCGCGAATTCCGCCATGTCGAGGATGACTTGCGGCATCTGGTCCGCGCCCGGCGGCAGCAGCGTCGCGCCCTGCGGGTACCGGCGCATGAACGCCTGGTGGAGTGCAGCGCGGAGGCGTCCTGCGTCGGCGAACGGGGAGTCGGTCATGCATCCACTTTTACCCGCCCGGCGGCAAACACCCGCCGTTGGCAGTCAATTCACAGGGTTGAGCGGAACATACTCAAGCGTCCGGGCGTTACACCGTGTGCGAAAGAAAAATAACCAGTGAAGGAGTCGCACACATGGGTTCGTTTAATCCCACGACCAAAACGCAGGAGGCCCTGCAGCAAGCGCTGCAGAAAGCGTCCGCCGCAGGTAACCCGGACATTCGCCCGGCGCACCTGCTGGAGGCAATTCTTACTCAAGACGAGGGCATCGCCGCTCCCGTGCTGAAAGCGACGGGGGTTGATCCGGAGACGGTGGCCCGGGAGGCGCAGGCGGTCGTTGATACGTACCCCAAGGCTGAAGGCGCGGACATGTCCAAGCCGAACTTCAACCGCAACGCCTTGAACGCGATTAACGCCGCGCAGGAGCTGGCGGGCGAGCTCGGCGACGAGTTTGTCTCCACCGAGGTGCTGCTCGCCGCGATTGCGAAGGGCGACGACGAGGCAGCGGAGCTTTTGAAGAAGCGCGGCGCGACCTACGACGTGCTCAAGGGCGCGTTCCCGTCCGTGCGCGGGCACAAGAAGGTCACCTCGGAGAACCCGGAGCAGCAGTTCCAGGCACTGGAGAAGTACTCGACCGACCTCACCGCGCGTGCGCGCGAGGGAAAGATCGACCCGGTGATCGGGCGCGACACCGAGATCCGCAGGGTGGTGCAGGTGCTCAGCCGCCGCACCAAGAACAACCCGGTGCTCATCGGTGAGCCGGGCGTGGGCAAGACCGCGGTGGTCGAGGGCCTGGCGCGGCGCATTGTCGCCGGCGACGTGCCGGAGAGCCTGAAGGGCAAGACGCTGATCTCGCTCGACTTGGGCTCGATGGTTGCCGGCGCGAAGTACCGCGGCGAGTTCGAAGAGCGCTTGAAGGCCGTGCTGGATGAGATCAAGGCCTCCGAGGGCGAGATCATCACTTTCATCGATGAGCTGCACACCATCGTCGGCGCGGGTGCTACCGGCGAGGGCGCGATGGATGCGGGCAACATGATCAAGCCGATGCTGGCCCGCGGCGAGCTGCGCCTGGTCGGCGCGACGACGCTGGACGAGTACCGCCAGTACATCGAGAAGGACGCCGCGCTGGAGCGCCGCTTCCAGCAGGTCTACGTGGGCGAGCCGAGCGTGGAGGACACGATCGGCATCCTGCGCGGCCTGAAGGAGCGCTACGAGGTGCACCATGGCGTGCGCATCCAGGATTCCGCCCTGGTGGCCGCCGCCGAGCTGTCGAACCGCTACATCACCAACCGCTTCCTGCCGGACAAGGCCATCGATCTTGTTGACGAGGCGGGCTCGCGCCTGCGCATGGAGATTGACTCCTCGCCGCAGGAGATCGACCAGCTCGAGCGCGTCGTGCGCCGCCTGGAGATCGAGGAGATCGCGCTGACGAAGGAGTCCGACCAGGCCTCCCAGGAGCGCCTGACAGCGCTGCGCCAGGAGCTGGCAGACCAGCGCGAGAAGCTCGGCGAGATGAAGGCCCGCTGGGAGAACGAGAAGGGCGAGGTGAACAAGGTCCAGTCCGCGAAGGAGGAGCTCGAGCGCCTGCGCAACGAGTCTGAGATTGCGGAGCGCGAGGGCGACTACGCCAAGGTTTCCGAGCTGCGCTACGGTCGCATCCCGGAGCTCGAGGCCGAGGTTGCGCAGATCGAATCCCAGGCCAGCACCAAGACGATGCTGGTGGAAGAGGTCACCCCGGACGTGATCGCGGAGGTCGTGTCGTCCTGGACCGGCATCCCCGCCGGCAAGATGATGCAAGGCGAGACCGAGAAGCTGCTGAACATGGAGTCGGTGCTGGCAGGCCGTGTGGTCGGCCAGAACGAGGCTGTGGTCGCGGTCTCCGACGCGGTGCGCCGCTCGCGCGCAGGCGTTGCGGACCCGAACCGCCCGATCGGCTCGTTCCTCTTCCTCGGCCCCACCGGCGTGGGCAAGACCGAGCTGGCGAAGGCGCTCAGCGAGTTCCTCTTCGACGATGAGTCGGCGATGATCCGCATCGACATGAGCGAGTACGGCGAGAAGCACTCCGTCGCCCGCCTGGTCGGCGCCCCTCCGGGATACGTCGGTTACGACGCCGGCGGTCAGCTCACGGAGGCAGTGCGTCGCCGCCCGTACAGCTTGGTGCTTTTCGACGAGGTGGAGAAAGCCCACCCCGACGTCTTCGACGTCCTGCTCCAGGTCCTCGACGAGGGCAGACTCACAGACGGTCAGGGCCGCACGGTGGACTTCCGCAACACGGTGGTGATCCTCACCTCCAACTTGGGCGCGGGCGGTAACCGCGAGCAGATCATGGAGGCGGTCAAGCACCACTTCAAGCCGGAGTTCATCAACCGCCTCGACGACGTTGTGGTCTTCGACCCGCTGACCAGCGAGCAGCTGGTGGGCATCGTCGACATCCAGCTCGCTTCGCTGGCGCAGCGGCTTGCCTCTAGGCGGCTGACGCTCGATGTCTCGGACGCCGCGAAGAGCTGGCTCGCCGAGCGGGGCTACGACCCGGCCTACGGCGCGCGCCCGCTGCGCCGCCTGATCCAGCAGGCGATCGGTGACCAGCTGGCCAAGAAGCTGCTGGCCGGTGAGATCCGCGACGGCGACCCGGTCCACGTGGATGTAGCTGAGGGCGGCGAGCGCCTGGAGATCACCAAGCGCTAGTTGGCGGTTGCTCGGCGGGGTAGACTGCCCCGCATGCAGCTGACCACGACGATCACGACCCGCGTCGCCACCCCCGGCGTGGAGAACGAGCACTTGAGCGCCCACCAGCTCAGCGGCAACCATTTCGTGGTGGCCAGCGTTCCGTTCGTGGACACCTCACTCGCACTCGGCGATATCGTCGAGTGCGTGCTCGTTGGCGGCCGGTTTCATGTGGACCGCGTGGTGGTGCGCGGCGGCGCGTCCACAATCCGGATCCTGCCCGAGACCGAGCACCCGCACCAGATCGCCGAGACCCTGCTCGCCTTCGGCTGCCGCGTCGAGCTCGGCCCGGGCGGGATGCTCGCGGCCAGCATCGGTGCCGACTGCCCGCGCGAGGGCATCCTGGAGTGGCTCGACGGGCTAGAATCCGAAGGCGCGATCCAGCAAGCGCCGGGCTACATGGCCTAATAGGATTGGTGCCCATGAGCGTCTTTGTCTCCGCGGAAGAACTGAACGCGCGCATCGAAACCGGCCAGCGACAGACCATCCTCGCCTCCCTGTGGGAGGGCAAAGAGAACCGGGCGTGGTCGAAGTTCCAGTCTGAGCACATCCCCACGGCGCTGTTTTGTGACCCCGCCTCCCAGCTCACCGGCATGCCTAGCCGCCAGCAAGGGCGCAACCCTGTCCCCAGCCTCGAGGTGGTCACCCGCGCCGCGAAAACCTGGGGGATCGCGGCCGACCGCCCGACTTACATCTACGACACAGGCAACGGGCTATTCGCTGCCCGAGCCTGGTGGGTGCTGCGCTGGGCGGGTATCGAAGACGTCCACATCCTCGACGGCGGCTTCGCCGAGTGGGACAAGCTGGGGCTTCCCACCGTCGCAGGCCCAGGCCAGGTGGTCGTGCCCCGCCCGGTGGACACCTCCGAGGGCAACATGCCCACAGTCGCGATGGAGGAGGTCAGGGGGACGAAAGCACTGCTTATCGACACCCGCTCTAAACGCCGATACGACGGCCGCCGGGAGATCCTCGACCTTCGCGCCGGGCACATTCCTGGCGCGGTGAACTTGCCGGTATCCGACCTGTTTACGGAGGACGACAAGGTGAAAACCGACGGAGAGATCCGCGACCGCTTCGCCGAGGTCGGCATCACCCACAACACCGCACCGGAAGACGTGATCACCTACTCCGGCTCCGGCAACCACTCTGCGCTCTTGCTCGCCGCCATGGAGCACGCCGGCCTGCCGGTGGTGACGCACTACGTGGGCGGGTGGTCGCAGTGGTCGGCAAACAACGACAACCCGGTTGCGACGAACGTCTAGGGCAAAAACATATGGCTGCAGTGCTGTTCATCCTCGCGTTCGCGTGCCTCGCGGCGGGGCTGTGGTTGTGGTTCGGCGGTACTCCCGCCGCGCCGACGGCCGAGCCAAAGCCGGCTAAGCCTGCCAAACCCGCCGGCAAAAAGACGCGCCGCGCCTGGGCCGAGGCCAACGGCTTTGCTTACGCCAAGACCGACGACACGCTCACCGGCGAGTGGCGCCGCGGGGCCGCGGCCTCGGGGGCTGCGGCGACCAACGTCGCCACCGGCGCGACGTACGGGCGCACCACGATCGTCGCCGACCTCGGCGGGGTGACCGTTATGGCGATGAACACCGGCGAGACGAGCGACGTGGTTGTGGACATGCGCCGCGGTGAGGCCGCTGCCGGCGGGGACGACTTGGTCAGGGTCGCCGACGTCGCGGACTTCACTGTGTACGGCAACCACCACGGCCCGGTGCAGCGGTTTATTGACGTCCGCGTGACCACCGCGCTCGAGAACTTCCCCGCATCCGTGACCTCCGTGTGGTGCGAGGGCGACTGGGTGCTCGCGGAGTTCGCCGCCGCGCCGAGCGCCGAGGACACCGACGCTGCGATCGCGCCGCTGGGGCTGATCGCTGACGCGGCGAGGACGTTGCCTCCTTCGGAGGTGAGGGTGTTGGGGGTTGAGGGGGGCGTCGATAAGCAACCAATGCTTCGACCTCCCACCCAGCTGCCGACGCGAACCACCGGTACCGCGCGGGGGACTGCGGAGCTGAAGGTGGTTGGGGCGGACGACGTGGACCCGATCGCGGAGGGCGCGCCGGCGACCGAGGGCAACGACCTCACGCGTGCGCGGCGCGCGAACAAGCCGCCGTCAATTTTTTAAAGGAGATGGATATGGACAAGAAGCAACGACTCGCTGAGCTGGTCAAAGAGCTGGCCGTGGTGCACGGCAAGGTGACGCTGAGCTCCGGGCGCGAGGCCGATTACTACGTTGACCTGCGCCGCGCGACGCTGCACCACGAGGCAAGCCCGCTGATCGGTGAACTCCTGCGCGAACTGACCCAAGACCTCGAGTTCGACGCCGTCGGCGGGCTGACCCTCGGCGCCGACCCAGTCGCGACCGCCGTGATGCACGCGGCCGGTCGCCCGATCGACGCGTTTGTGGTGCGCAAAGAGGCGAAGAAGCACGGCATGCAGCGCCGTATCGAAGGTCCGAGCATCGCCGGCAAGCGCGTGCTGGTAGTGGAGGACACAACCACGACCGGCAACTCGCCGCTCACCGCCGTGGAGGCGTGCCGCGCCGAGGGTGCTGAGGTTGTCGCGGTGGCCACGGTGGTGGACAGGGCGACGGGGGCGGAGCAGGTGCTTGCCGACGCCGGCCTGGACTACCGCTACCTCCTCGGCCTGGACGACCTTGGCCTTGCCTGACGCTGATTCGGGCGCTGAGCGCGGCCCGACCGAGTGGTTCCCCGCCCGAAACGGCGTGGGCCCGTGGGAAGGGCCGCTGCCTGACGACCCCCGCTACGACCCCGACCTGCTCGCCGAGGGTGATACCCGCAACGTCGTCGACGCGTACCGCTACTGGTCCCTCGACGCGATCGTGGCGGAGCTGGATGCGAAGCGCCACGACTTCCACGTCGCGATCGAGAACTTCGAAAACGACATGAACATCGGCACCGTGGTGCGAACCGCGAACGCGTTTCTGGCGCGCGAGGTGCACATCGTCGGGCGCAAGCGGTGGAACCGTCGCGGCGCCATGGTCACAGACCGCTACCAGCACATCCGCCACCACGAGACGGTTGCGGATCTGATGCGCTGGGCCGCCGCGGAGGACTTGGTGGTCGTCGCGATCGACAACACGCCCGGCAGCGTGCCGTTGGAGACGGCCGAACTGCCGCGACGCTGCGTGCTGCTGTTTGGCCAGGAAGGCCCGGGGGTGAGCGAGGAGGCGCAATCCGCGGCGGTGATGACGTGCTCGATCGCGCAGTTCGGGTCGACGCGCTCCATCAACGCGGGCGTGGCCGCGGGTATTGCGATGCACGCGTGGGTGCGCCAGCACGCCGACTTGTCCCAGGCGTGGTAACGAAACGCTAACGCTTCGCACCGCAGCGGAGATAGAGTTGGCGAGAACGTTCGTTATGAGGAGTTGACCCGTGCCCGAAACTTGGTCGCACCGCGCTGACTTGGCGGCCGCCGCTATTGAGGAGCGCCACGCGGCGCGGTTGTGGGGTATCCCGAAAACAAACTTGGCGCTGGCGGCGTGGCCGCCGTCGTCGAAAGACAAGCTGTTTATCCACTGGCATTTCTGGTGGCAGGCGCAGTACCTGGACTGCCAGGTGGATGCGGCGCTTCGGCGGCCGTCGAAAACAAGGCGCCGCCAGCTTTCGGACACCATTCGGGGCATCCAGCGCCGCACCCGCGGCAAGATGACAGACATCGCCCACAACGACGACAAGGCGTGGATGGCGCTCGCGTGGAACCGCGCGACTGGGCTTGAGGGGATCAAGCGCACGCGCGCCCTCGACGCGCTGGAGTTCGACCTGCTCGCGGCCATCGACCCGATCACCGGCGTACTGCCGCTGAAAAGCGGCGAGACGTATTACAACATCGCGTCCAACGCGCCGGCGGCGATCGTGTTCGCGCGCACGGGCCGCCTAGACAAGGCGCGCCAGGTCACAGACTGGATCTTCGACAACTTGGTGTCCGAGAGCGGGCTGCTTGTCGACGGCATCCGCATGCGCATGCACGGCCCCGATCGGGTGGAGAAGATCTACACCTACAACCAGGGCACCGTGCTCGGCGCGTCGTTGGAGATCGCGCTCGCGCTGCGCGCGGACGTGGGGCTCAAAGACGACGAGCCGATCGACTCCTTCGAGTTCTCCGAGCGCGCTGACGCGTCGGTGTTCTACATCACCCACATCCGCGCGATTGTGCAGGCCATCGCGCTCCACATGGCCACGCCGCAGGGCGTGATCGTAAGCCCAGAGCACGAGGCGGGGGAGGGCGACGGCGGCCTGTTCAAGGGCATCCTCGCGCGCTACCTGGCCGAGGTCGCCGTGCGCCTGCCGGAGGATTCCCGGGAGAACATCGCCACAAAAAAGGTCGCAGCACGGCTGGTCATGGCGTCTGCGGAATCGATGTGGTCGCACCGTCTCGAGGTCGACGGTCTGCCGATTTTCCCGGCGGAGTGGACGGAAGATGCGAAGTTGCCGCACAACTACGGGTTGGGGCCGGCGTCGATAAGCGAAGCCGTTGGGCTTCTGCGCATCGACGAGCGCGACCTCTCAGTCCAGCTGTCCGGCTGGTTGTTGCTGGAAGCTGCGGCTGCGGTGGCAGCGGCGGCGGGTTAAACCGGGCATACTGGGTGACGTACCACAATCGCGTTTAGAGGTTAGGAAGGGTCTACACCATGCCAATTGCAACCCCTGAGGTGTACAACCAGATGCTCGACGCCGCCAAGAAGGGCGGCTACGCCTTTCCGGCGATCAACTGCACCTCGTCGGAGACGATCAACGCGGCGATCAAGGGCTTCGCCGAGGCGGAGTCCGACGGCATCATCCAGTTCTCCACCGGCGGCGCCGAGTTCGGTTCCGGCCTGGGTGTGAAGAACAAGGTTGCCGGCGCCCGCGCGCTCGCTGCGTTCGCGCACGAGGTAGCTGCGCACTACGACGTGAACATCGCGCTGCACACCGACCACTGCCAGAAGGAGCTGCTGGACGACTACGTTCGCCCGCTGATCGCCATCTCGCAGGAGCGCGTCGACCGCGGCGAGCTGCCGCTGTTCCAGTCGCACATGTGGGACGGCTCCGCGGTCCCGATCGACGAGAACCTCGAGATCGCTCAGGAGCTCTTGGCTAAGGCCCACGCCGCGAACATCATTCTCGAGGTGGAGATTGGCGTTGTCGGCGGCGAGGAGGACGGCGTTGAGGCCCGCGCCGGCGCGAACCTCTACACCACCGAGGAGGACTTCGAGAAGACGATCGACGCCTTGGGCACCGGGGAGAACGGCCGCTACCTTCTGGCCGCGACCTTCGGCAACGTCCACGGCGTGTACAAGCCGGGCAACGTGAAGCTGCGCCCCGAGGTCCTCGACATGGGCCAGAAGGTGGCGGAAGCCAAGCTCGGCCGCGAGGCCGGCTCCAACCCGTTCGACTTCGTCTTCCACGGCGGCTCCGGCTCCGAGAAGGAGAAGATCGAAGAGTCCCTGCGCTACGGCGTGGTGAAGATGAACGTGGACACCGATACCCAGTACGCGTTCACCCGCCCGGTCGCCGCCCACATGTTCCAGAACTACGACGGCGTGCTGAAGATCGACGGCGAGGTGGGCAACAAGAAGACCTACGACCCGCGCTCCTACCTGAAGAAGGCGGAGCAGTCCATGTCCGAGCGCGTCATCGAGGCGTGCCAGGACCTGCACAGCGTTGGTACGTCCGTGGCAAAGTAGCGGGCAAAAGACTAACGTTTCCAAGCGTCGGCGATCCGATCCTCGCCGGCGCTTTTCTTATGCCTAAATCACAACCCCACAGAAGGATGAGCACCCGCGAGCGGCTGCAGGTGCTCGACCAGTCAGTCCAGGCGCGTTTACGTCGCATGCGCAAACGCCTTTTGCCTATTCTGCAGACCGGCATTGCCGCCGGCATCGCGTACTGGCTCTGTAAGGACATCGTCGGGCACCAGCGCCCGTTCTTCGCCCCAATTGCAACCGTGCTGATCATCGGTGTCTCCAACGGCGACCGGCTGAACAAGGCGGTGGACATCTCGCTCGGCTGCGTGCTCGGCGTGCTGGTCGGCGATTTGCTCTTCTACCGGCTGGGGGACGGTGGCTGGCAAATCGCCGTCATCGTCGCGGGCTCTCTGCTCATTGCGTCGTTCTTCTCGAAGTCGCAGCTGTTGGTCAACCAGGTCGCGATCGGCTCCATCCTTATCGCGACGATCATGCCTCCCGGCGCCGAGGTGACCGGCATCGACCGAACTATCGACGCTGTGGTCGGCTGCACCGTGGCTTTGAGCATCCTCGCGCTGATCCCGCAGGCTCCTATGTCGTCTGCGCGGGCAGAAATCTCCCACGTGATGGGGCTGATGAGCTCAGTGCTTGACGACGTCGCCTCAGGACTCAAAAACCGCGATCCCAAGCACATCGACGAGGCGTTGAACCACATCCGCGGCTCCCAGTCCCGAATCGACGATATGGCTGCGGCCATTCAATCCGGCGAAGAGTCGACGCGTATCTCGCCGTTTCTGTGGAGCTCCCGACGCTACATCCAGTCGCTCGGCCGCGTTATTCCGCCGGTGGACAGCGCCATCCGCAACACCCGCGTGCTTGCCCGCCGTGCACTCGTGATCAGCCAGGACGGCGACCAGGTGTCGCCCAAACAGGTGGAGATCATCGACACCCTGGCCAAGGTCTCCCTTGCCATTTCGGAGATTTACGACGTCAACTCCCGCCGCGCCCAAGCTCAAGTCGTTCCCGAGCTGGTGAACGAGCTGCGCGCCGTCGCGCAGGAGTCCGGACTTGACGTGGTGGAGGGGACGCCAGAGGATCCGGTGAAAGAGCCGGTGTTATCCGCCTACGCCATCCTCGCACAGACGCGTTCGTTGACCGTCGACCTGCTGATGGTCTGCGGCATGTCGCGGGAATCTGCGCTCGCGGCGCTGGCGCCTACGTCTCGCACCCCGAAGTTCAAACCCGAGCAGTTCAACCTGTAGCAGTTCAGGCTGTAGCTCCCACGGATTTGAGTAGACAATCGAGCTGGGTAAACTCCGGCGATTTCGCCACCGATTTCGCTGGGAGCTACAGCCCTTTTGATAGAAGCACGAAAGAGGGCCCCAGCCGGGTAACCCGGCTAGGGCCCTTCGTGCTTTACAGCTTGCTAGCCGTGGCTAGCGGGCTGCTTAGCGAACGTCGCCGTCGATGTTGCGGTCGCGCTCGACGCCGTCGACGACCTCGCCCTCGGTCTCGAAACGCTCCTTGCGAACCTGCTCGGAAACGGTCTCGGTGTCGCGGACGGTGTCGGTCTCGAGGGAGACCTTCTCAACCGGCACAGACTCCTTGGACACGTTCACCTGCTCCTCGTGGAGGGTGACGGAAGCCTCAGCCTCGCCGATGTTGCCGTCGTAGTTAGCGCGGTCAGCGTCGGTGATCGGCTCACGCACAACGCGGACCTCTTCGCGCTCTACCGGTACCTCAACGGTCTCGGTCTCGTTCACGACGTACTTGCGCAGGCGAACCTGGCCGGACTCAACGCGCTCCTTGTTCACGTTGAGGTGCTCCTCGGAACGAACGAGCTCGTCGTTGTTCACGTCTGCAACGTCGCGGCGGTCAGCGTCGACGAAGTCGGTGCGATCCTCGCGAACCTCACCAGCAGCGTAGCCAGCGCCAGCGGCAGCGCCTGCAGCCGGAGCGGCAGCAGCGTCGGTCTCGTAGGTGGTGACATCCTGGGTCTCGGTCAGGCCGTAGTGGCGGTAGAACGCCTCCTGGTCCTCGGTGGTGAGGTGGCCGTTCTCGTCGAGCTCCGGAGCGTCCTCGATGCGAGCCTTCGGGAACGCGAGGTGCAGCTCGCCGTCGCGCAGGGTGTGGCCGCGCAGCGGAACGATGGACTCGCCGCCACCGAAGGAGCCGTGGTGCACGGAAACGAAGTCCGGCTGGCCGGTGGTGTCGTTCACGTAAACGTCCTTAACCTCGCCGACCTTGTCGCCGTCAACGTCGAAAGCGGTAGCGTTTGCGAGATCTTCAATGCGGTTGTAATCAGCCATGATTTTCTCCTAAATCAGTCTGTTGGATTGGAAACTCCCTAAGCGGGAACGAGTCCCAACGTAGCTACGTTTTGCAAATCGCCGCGGGGCCAATCCGTACCCGGCTTCGGGAACCGAAATTATGCGGACGCGCGCCGAAATTTCAGGTAAGAGATCCGACACAATGCCGTGAGCTGCAGCGCTGGTGCGCGGACACCGTGGGAACTGACAAACCGGCCGCGCTCGACGGTCTCGAAACGGTTACGAAATGTCACTCCAGTAGCGGAAAAGAGGCGTTGTGATGTTTATCACATGCATCTAAATTAGGCGTTTCGCACCGATTGGATGTCGCGCAAGTGGCGGTAAAAGGTGGCGTGGGTGAGCTGGCGGGGTTTGGGGTGGGCGTCGATAAGCAGCGAAATGCCCTCTCCTCCTGTTTGCACCGCGCGGCCGGTGAGCGCCCTGGAGCCGTCGGTGCGGCCGCGGCGGGTGACCAGCGGCGCGCACGCGATGCCGGGGGCAGACATGGTGGGCACGAGGCGCGCGCCGAAATGGCCGCGGAAGCGCGCCGAGCGGCCGCCGGTGCGGAAGACGAGCGACTGCGAGTCGACGACAATCTCGCCGACGAACTCTTTCGAGCCGTCGCCGTGCGTAATCGAGGCGCTGCCGGCGACCACTTCGCCGGCGTCGGTGCGCACGCAGGCGGCCGGAACCACCGGTGCCTCCACCGCGAAGGCCGGATCCGCGACCGCTCCCCAGCACACTGCGGCGGGGGAGGAGGGGTCGATAGGGATGTAGGCCACCTCGGCCCACAGGTAATCGGCGCGCATCATGCGGGTGAGCACCGCGCCGAGCGCCGCGTCCTCCCCGTGCACGATGACGCGCAGCCGCTCGAGCGGTTCCTGCGGCGCGAACTGCGGGTCGCCCAAATGCGCCACGTTCGGCGACGCTTGTATCTCCGTGAGCGACGGTGTTGGGTCTTCGGGCAGGCACTTGCTCGCCGCGGCGTCTAAGAAGCGCAGGTCCTTGCGCGACGGAACCGCGGGGATATCAAAACGCTGCGCGCCCGGAATCGGGCCCACTGCCTGCGCTTGAGCCTGAGCCTTGGCACCGCACGCGCAATAGATAAGTTGCATATGAGGCACGCTACAATAGCTGCGGTTGCTGACCTATATATAAGGAGCAAAACAATGTCCGCCATTGTGATCGTGGGCGCCCAGTGGGGCGACGAGGGGAAAGGCAAAGCCACCGACATCCTGGGTGGGCAGGTTGATTATGTGGTCAAACCCAATGGCGGCAACAACGCGGGCCACACCGTGGTGGTCGGCGGCGAGAAGTACGAGCTGAAGCTGCTGCCCGCGGGCGTTTTGAGCGAGAACGCGACCCCGATCCTGGGCAACGGTGTGGTGATCAACCTTGAAGCGCTCTTCGCCGAGATCGACGGCCTCGAAGCGCGCGGTGCAAACGCGTCGCGCCTCAAGATCTCCTCCAACGCGCACTTGGTCGCGCCGTACCACCAGACGCTGGACCGTGTGCAGGAGCGCTTCTTGGGCAAGCGCGCCATCGGCACCACCGGCCGCGGTATCGGCCCGACCTACGCCGACAAGGTCGCGCGCGTGGGCCTTCGCGTGCAAGACATCTTCGACGAGTCCATCCTGCGCCAGAAGATCGAGTCTGCCCTCGACGTGAAGAACCAGATGCTGGTGAAGATGTACAACCGAAACGCGATCTCGGTCGATGAAACGATGGAATACTTCCTCTCCTACGCCGACCGCCTGAAGCCGATGGTGATCGACGCCGAGTACACCCTCAATACCGCGCTCGATGAGGGTAAGCACGTGCTTATGGAGGGCGGCCAGGCCACCATGCTCGACGTGGACCACGGCACCTACCCGTTTGTTACCTCCTCCAACCCGACCGCGGGCGGCGCGTGCGTCGGCTCCGGCATCGGCCCCACCCGCATTACCGCGTCGCTGGGCATTGTGAAGGCGTACACCACGCGCGTTGGCGCCGGCCCGTTCCCGACCGAGCTCTTTGATAAATGGGGCGACTACCTTCAGGAAGTCGGCGGCGAGGTGGGCGTGAACACCGGCCGCAAGCGCCGCTGCGGGTGGTACGACTCCGTCATCGCGCGCTACGCCTCCCGCGTCAACGGCTTCACCGACCTCTTCCTGACCAAGCTCGACGTGCTCACCGGCATCGGGGAGATCCCGATCTGCGTGGCCTACGACGTGGACGGCCAGCGTTTCGACGAGATGCCGCTCACCCAGACCCAGTTCCACCACGCGGAGCCTATCTTCGAAACGATGCCCGCCTGGGACGAGGACATCACCGGCTGCACGACGTTCGACGAGCTGCCGAAGAAGGCGCAGGACTACGTGCTGCGGCTTGAAGAGCTCTCCGGCGCCCCCATCTCCTACATTGGCGTGGGGCCCGGCCGCGATCAGACGATCGTGCGCCACGACGTCATGGCGCGTTAGGGGCAGGCTGCTTATCGACGCCCCCGTCCATCACATCACCCCTCTTCCCGAGTAGCGAGACCTTCGCCGGGTGGAAAGGCTCACGCTCTTTACCCCTAAACGGGTGGAGACTTACGGGTCGCCGCTGCGATTCTCGCGGGCACCCTGCTGTTCGACGCTTGTGACCCGAACGGTGGGTTCAACTCCTCGAAGAACGACTCGTCTTCCAGGAACGAGTCCTCCTCGAAGAAGTAGCCGTTAACGGCGCCTAGCCCCATCTCTGCTCCACGCGGGGGTGGGGCTTTGCCATGCGCAAGATGGGCCCACCCACGTGGAATAATGAGCACCTATGAAGCTTCTACCGCGGGTTCTGGTGCTCGGTTCGGGATTGATCGCTGACGAGTTGGCTGTTGCGTACCGCAGGCTTGGGTGCGATTCAGCGGTCGGGTCACTTTCTGACGCCACCCACTACGACATGGTCGTGGTTGCGGATGACACAGTGAACGCGGGTGAGCTGCGCACCGTGGCCGAGCAAACGCCCGTCGTGCCTGCGGTGTCTGCGTGTGCCCTGGCGTTCGACCGTGCGGCGCTGCGTCAGAAAGCCTGTGAGGAGCTCGGCTTGCCGACGCTCACCTACCAACCCACCCGCACCCCTGAGGAGCTCACCGCCGCAGCCGAGAGCATCGGTTACCCGCTGATTATGAAACCCCGTTTGGGCCGTGGTCAGCACGTGGCGACGTCGCCCGATGAGCTCGCGCACCCGTTCGGGGATCAGGATCTGATGGTGGAGCGGTTCATCGATTTCGATTATGAGGTCACGATCCTTACGGTTCGTTCGGTTGATCCGGCAACGGGGGAGTTGGCCACGTGGTTCTGCGAGCCGATCGGCACGCGCCACGACCACGGTGAGCTTGTTGAGGCCTGGCAGCCCGCCCTGTTGTCTGAGGCCGCCGCTGACAACGCCCGCTCCATCGCGGCGCGCATCACCGGTGCGCTCGAGGGGTGCGGCCTGTTCGCGATTGAGCTCTTCGTTGATGGTGAAGAAGTCTACTTTTCTCAAGCAACGCCCCTGCCGACGCTCGACGGCATGCTCACCCGCACCACCCAACGTGTCGACCAGTTCGAGCTCTTCGCCCGCGCGTCGCTGCGCCTACCAATCGACGTCACACTGACCACCCCCGGCGCCTCCCTCCTCGCGCCGCGCGGCGTTTCCGCACCTCGGGATGCGTTGACGCACGCAATGTCGGTGGAGGAAACAGGGGGGCAGTTGCTTGCCGACGCCCTCCTCATCCACTCCACCGCCGACACCGTTGAAGAGGCCCGCGACCGCGCCGCCCGCGCGGCTGACTACGACGCTTAGGCGTTTCGACTTCTGAGAGACCACCCACACTTTTTCACCCGGCTACCACACGCCCGCGCCGGTAGAATTGGTAGGCGTTCGCGCGCTGATCAGCGCCGCTGACCAACTGCCAACGACGAAAGGTCACGCAATGTCCCAACAAAATCGCCTGCTCATCACGTCGGTGAACCGTTCCCTGGACGGGGTGGATACCGAAGCACTCGCAACCCGCCTGGGTTTGACCACGGCGAACGTGGAGGGCGCGGACCTCGCCGCGGTGTACAACTCCAGCGCAACCGATGCCGAGAACACCCTCCTGATCGGCACCGGGGACTACAACTTTGACGCCCAGGTCGCCGCCGCAATCGGGGCGCCGGTGGTGCTCATCGCTGGTGGCCCGTCTGCTGAGCACGCCAGGCACCGCGTGGAGGAGCTTGGCGCGGTCGTTGCAACGACGCTCACCGAGGACGCGCTCGCTAGCGCCGACATCCCGGTTGTCGAGGCTCACCCCGTCATGTCCCCAGCTGTGTTTGAGAAGCAGCTCATCCAGCAGGCGAAGGCCAACCGCAAGCACATCGTCCTGCCGGAGGGCGAAGACGACCGCATCCTGCAGGCCGCCGACCAGCTGCTGCGCGACGATGTTGCTGAGCTCACCATCCTCGGCGACGAGGCAGACATCAACCGCCGCGCCTCCGAGCAGGGCCTGGACCTTTCCAAGGCCCACGTCGTCAACCACCTCGAGTCTGAGCTGCTCGAAGACTTCGCGGCTGACTTCGCGGAGCTTCGCAAGAAGAAGGGCATCACTCTCGACCAAGCGCGGGAGACGATGCAGGACATCTCCTACTTCGCCACGATGATGGTGCACAAGGGCATCGCCGACGGCATGGTCTCCGGCGCCGCCCACACCACGGCACACACGATCAAGCCGTCGTTCCAGATCATCAAGACCGCCCCGGGCGCCTCCGTCGTCTCCTCGATCTTCCTCATGGTGATGCAGGACCGCCTCTGGGCGTTCGGCGACTGCGCCGTGAACCCAAACCCGACCGCGGAGCAGATCGGTGAGATCGCCGCCGTCTCCGCGAAGACGGCCGCTCAGTTCGGCATCGACCCAAAGGTGGCCATCCTGTCGTACTCCACCGGCACCTCGGGCTCCGGTCCGGATGTGGACCGCGCCGTCGCCGCCGTGGAGGCAGCGAAGCAGGCCGACCCGCAGCTGGTTGTGGACGGCCCCCTGCAGTTCGACGCCGCTTGCGACGCGGGTGTAGGCAAGAAGAAGGCCCCGGATTCCCCGGTCGCGGGCCAGGCTACCGTTTTCATCTTCCCCGATTTGGAGGCCGGCAACGCCGGTTACAAGATCGCGCAGCGCACCGGCAACGCGCTCGCCGTCGGCCCGATCCTGCAGGGCCTGAACAAGCCGGTCAACGACCTGTCGCGCGGCGCCACCGTCGCCGACATCGTGAACACTGTCGCGATTACCGCCATTCAGGCTGGCGCACAGGGCGAGGTGAAGTAAATGGCGTATGTGCTGGTGATTAACTCGGGGTCGTCGTCAATCAAGTTCCAGATCGTCGACCCAACCGCAACCGCCTCCGACGCACCGTTTGTCTCCGGCCTGGTGGAGCAGATCGGTGAGCCTCAGGGCAAGGTGACCGTCAAGCACGGCGAGGATAAGTGGGTGGTGCAGCGCGCCGTCCCGACCCACACCGTTGGACTGCAGGAGACGTTCCGCCTGCTCGACTCGAAGGGGCTCGGCCCCACCCAGCTGGACATCGTGGCCGTCGGCCACCGTGTTGTCCACGGCGGTATGGTCTTCTCCGACCCGGAGCTGATCGTCGACCCCGTCGTCGAGATGATCCGCACCCTGATCCCGCTCGCACCCCTGCACAACCCGGCGAACATCGACGGCATTGAGGTCGCTCGCGCGCTGCTGCCGCACATCCCGCACGTCGCGGTGTTCGACACCGGCTTCTTCCGCACACTGCCCCCGGCCGCTGCGCTGTACGCGATCAACGCCGAGGTCGCTGAGGCGAACCAGATCCGCCGCTACGGCTTCCACGGCACCTCCCACGAGTTCGTCTCCTCCCAGGTGCCGCAGCTCATCGGCCGCGACCCGCTCCACACGCGCCAGATCGTCCTGCACTTGGGCAACGGCGCGTCTGCCTCCGCGGTGGAGAACGGCCACCCGATCGACACGTCCATGGGGCTCACCCCGCTCGCCGGTCTGGTTATGGGTACGCGCTCCGGCGACATCGACCCGGGCATCATATTCCACCTCCACCGCAACGGGGGCTTGAGCATCGACGAAATTGACGCCGTGCTCAACCGCCAATCCGGCGTCAAGGGGCTCGCCGGCGTCAACGACTTCCGCGAGCTGCGCAAGATGATCGAGAACGAGGACGAGAACGCCTGGCTGGCGTACAACGTGTACATCAACCAGCTGCGCCGCTTCATCGGCTCCTACATGGTTGCCCTCGGCCGCGTCGACGCGATCACGTTCACCGCGGGCGTGGGGGAGAACGACAAATACGTGCGCGCCGACGCCCTGGACAACATGCACATGTACGGCATCGAGATCGATCCGGAGAAGAACGCGCTGCCTAACGACGGCCCGCGCATCATCTCCACCGACGACTCCAAGGTGAAGGTCCTCGTCGTGCCCACGAACGAGGAGCTCGCGATCGCGCAGAAGGCGGCCGCCGTCGCCGCGCGCTACGCCAACCGCTAGAACCCGCTAGAACCAGGTGGCCGGGCGGACCTTGTTCGCCATGTCCACCAACGCGTAGCGGTGCTTGGCGTAGGGGGCGACGCGGGCTTGCTCGCGCAGCGTGATCGCCAGCCCGCGCCGTAAACCCCGAACGGTGAAGTCGTACTCAAACAACGGCTTGGTGCTCGCGGCGGCGCTGAGGCGGTTATCGCTCAGGTACGTCAGCGCCGCGCGCAGGACGAAGATCTTAACCTGCAAAAAGCGCGGCTCGGTGTTGGGGATCTTCTCCAGCCGGCGCGCCGCGCGGCGGATGCGCGACTCGGTGAGGTCTTGCGCCACCAGGCACAGAATCGCGGTGAGTGATGCCATGCGGTGGTGCCGCGAGGACTGCGGCACGCGGTCGAGGGCGCTCACAGCCAGCTCCACCTCGCCCTCGTGCATGAGCTGGCGCGCCAGACCGAACGCGGAAGATACCGTCGTCGGGTTGGAGATCCACACCAGCGCGTAAAGGCGCATCGCGTGGAAGCGCAGCATCGCGGGATCATCCGTGGACATGGACCAGTCGGCCTCTAGCACGCCGCGTTCGATGAGGTGGTGGAAGGTGGCTGAAGGGATGTCGGCAAGCGAGCTGCTCAAACTTGCGCTGGCCTGCGCCAACGTGTCCTCCAGCAGCGGTTCTTCGTGGACACCTGCGGTTTGCAGCAGTAGCTCGTCCACCGCGGCGAGCGCCAGCTTGGGCGCCGCCTCGCCGGGCAGGGTGTTGAGCACCGTGGAGAAGTTTTGCTGGGCGGCGCGGAAATCGCCCAGCAGCAGGTTGACCACCCCGAAGTACCAGAAGTAGCGCCAGTTTTTGCCGTACTTCTCGTCCAAGGAGTCGAGCCAGGAGCGCGCCTGCGAGGTAAGCCCCAAGTCAACCATGGTGCGCACCACACCGAAGGGGATCTCCATGGATTCTTCGTACTGCGGCGTGCGCATCGCTTGGCGCAGCGTCTCCAAGGTTTCTTGCGGCTCCGCGTACGAGGAGCCTTGCAGCATGGCGGCGCCGATGTCGGAGCGGTCAATGAGCGGGCTGGGGAGGGCGGCGACGACTTCCGCCGGGGTGATCTCCACGGTGCGGGTGATGCCGTCGATGAGCTGGTCGGTGTGGAACACCAGGTGCTTGGTGCCGAACGTGGTGCGCTGCGGGGAGAACAACGAGTGCTGCGCGGGGTGGGTGCGGCCGTCGCGCACCGCGATGACCTCGCGCAGCACGCCGAGCAGCTGCATCTCCATCGCGCGGGCGGAGTGGAAGCGCAGCTCCGGGTCCGGGTGGCAGGCGCGCGCGATCACGCGGTACAGCGAGATGTAACGGCGGAACAGTGGCTCGTCGCTGGGGGTGGGGATGCCGTGGTCGTACACGCCGCCGGTTGCGGGCAGGTCGATCATCAGCGCCGCCAGGGTGCGCCCGACGGTGTAGATGTCGGACTCGATGCTGGGCCCGTCGCTGACCACCTCAGGAGCCTGGAACCCGCGCGTGCCGTAAATGTAGCCGTACGCGCCGATGCCGGACACCGCGCCCAGGTCGATGAGTTTGACCTGGTCCTCGGTGACGATCACGTTGTCTGGCTTCAAATCGTTGTACACCACCCCGCGCGAGTGCAGATAGGCCAGCGCGTCGAGGACATCCAACATGTAGGCGATCGCGATGTCCGGTTCCAGGTGGTGGTTGGGCTCTGCGTTACTACGCTGTCTTAAACTAGGGCCCCCCACGTACTCCATCACAATGAAGCCGCCGGGAACGCGCGGGTCGTCGATGAAGTTGAAGATCTGGACGATGCCCGGGTGCGTGATCTCAGCCAGGAACTCCCGTTCCGCCGCCGCTGCCGCCGCCTCGTCGGGGTTGTCGGTGGAGTGCAGGCCTTTGAGCACGACCACGCGGCCGGCGACGTAGTGGTCGTGCGCGAGGTAGATCCAGCCCATGCCGCCGTGGGCGATCACACCGGTGATCTCGTACTGCCCGGCCACCACGTCGCCCTGCTGCAAAAGCGGCGGGGGAATGGACTTCTGCGTCACGGCCGGGGTGGGGTCCACCAGCGCGTCCTTCGGGTCGGTGGGTTGGACCCAGGGCAGCTCCACCATGCCGTCCGCAACGAGGCGGGACTCGCGGCGGGTGCCGCGGCGCTCGCGGAATGTGTCGATCGCCTGCATGCGCGAGCGCTGGCTGGGGTCGGCGCCGGCGCGCAGGTTCTCGATGTCTTTTAAGAGCCCGGCCATCTCGCCGAGGTCGCTGACATCGTCGTCGTCGGCAAACGGGTCGAACGCCACCGCCTCGGTGCCGGGATCGGTGCCGGGGCCTGTCAGCTCTTCGTTCACGAGTCTTCCTCCTCTCGGTACGTCTGCCGCGGCAGCCACGACTCCGACAGCGAGCGCTTCAGCCACTCGTTGTACATGGCATTCCACGTCCCGTCGCTGCGGATGCGCTCGATGGTGGAGTTGACCTGGCGCACAACGTCGTCGTGGCCCTTGGGCACGCCTACGGCGTAGCGTTGCGACGCCAACCTGTCCGAAAAAATCTGCGCCAGCGGATCCTGGGCGACCATGCCGGCGAGCACGGAATCGTCCCCGACCACCGCGTCCGCCTGGAACTGCTGCAGCGCCATCAGGCAATCCGACCACGAGCGGGTGCGCAGCACCGCGGACTGGCCGAAGCGCTCGCGCACCAGGTTCATCACGTTCGTCCCGTCGGCCACACAGATGGTCTTGCCCGGCAGGTCGTCCACGGATTGCACGCCGCGGTCGCGCGGCACGAGCACGCGCACGTACGAGTTTAAATACGGCGTGGAGAAGTCGATCACCTTCACCCGCTCCGGCGTGATCGACATGGTGCGGATGACAATGTCCACATCCCCCGACTGCAGGGCGTTGGTGCGCGAGGCGGAGTCAACAAACCGGAAGTCCACGGTGTCGGGGTCGCCGAACATGTCGCTCGCGATCTCGTGCGCTAAATCCACCTCGAAGCCGCGCAGGTCGCCGCGGGTGGCGTCGCGGTAGGAGAGCAGGTATTGCGACTGGTCCACGCCCACGATCAGGCGGCCGCGTTCGCGGATGCGGCGCATGTGCGGACCGTCGCGGTCCGCCTCCGAGCCCGGCTGCAGCGACCCCGGCCACTGAAACGCTTTCGCGTCCTGCACGAACCCCTCCTCGGGTTCGACGCCGGGCGGATCCAACTCCGCACCGGGCGGGCGGGGCAGTTCGCGCCTGGCCACGGGACCGGTGACCGCGTCGCTGACGGCGTCGCTCGCTAGGTCGGGGGCAGGGGTGCAGGATGAGAGAAGCGTCGTAAAGCAAATGCCCCAAAGCGCAATCTTTTTCATCGGTAGTACTCCCCCAACCTGCGGCGGATGCCGGCCCAGATGCACACCACCGCGACCACGGTGAGCAGCGCGACTGCTGTAGACACGCGCAGCGTCGCATCCAGCGAGGCGGTGATGTAGGCGCGCGTGCTCTCGCGCGAGACGTCCTTTAAGTGCTGCAGCTCGCGGTCCAGCTCTGCGTAAGCCGAGGCGGAGCCGGGGCGGGCGTTGAGCAGGTCGATCGCAGCGTCGAAACGCCCGTTCGCCAGCAGCTCCGTGAGCTGCTCGTGCGCCGCCGCCCAGTCAGCCAGCGCCCCGCGTGCCGCCGCCACCGAGGCCTCCGAGCCCTCCAACGGCTCGGCCGCGTCCAGCGCCGCTTCCACCTGCGCGCGGGTCTGGTCGAACGAGCCCGCCGAGCGCGACACCGACTGGCGCGCGAGGAACGTCAGCGTCTCGTCGGTGCGCGCCTCCTGGGCATCGATGCGCGCGCTGGCAAGCTGCTGCCACGGCTCCACGGCGCGCTCGTAGCCCACCACGCCGTTTTGCCACGACTGGTAGCTGGACACGCCAACCCAGCCCAGCGCAACAACGATCGCGGCGGTGGCGGCCAAGAACCCGCGGTTGAAGCGGCGGCGGAACGTGCGCCACAGCCACACCTGCGCGACGGCCAGAAACAGAAGCGCAGCGACCAGGCCGCTTAAGGGCACCCACTGCGGCGAGGAGAGCCGGCGCACCTCCTTCGCCACCTCTTCCTGCGTGAGCTGCGCCAGCTCGTCCGCGCGGGCGAGCATTTGCTCGCGCATCACCGCGCTCGCCTCCGTCATGTACGCCACGCCCACGGGGTTGCCCAAGCGCTGGTTCACCTTCGCGCGCTCCATCAGCCCGGTGTAAACGGGCAGGTCGCGCAGGATGTCGGTCACGTCCTCGCCGGCGGTGGAAAGGGCGCCCTCGTGGATCTCGGCGGCGTGGACCGCAGCGCTGTCTATCGACGCCCAGTAGAGCTCCATCTGCTCCTGGGTTAAAAGCCCCGGCTGCACGAACGCCGTGGTGGAGACGGTATCGGCCTGCGAGAGGGAGGAGTACAGCGCGTGCGCCGAGGCCGCCATCGGCTCGGTGGACGTGATCAGCGTGTCCAGCGCCCGCTGCCTGGCCGCCATCGACTGGCTCATGGAAATCCCGGCGGCCAGCAGCGCGAGCGTGAGCACCACCATCATCGCCACGATCTTGCCCGGAGTGGTAGTCAGCGCCCCCGCCGTGCCGCGGACGTACCGGGCAGGCTCGGACAGCGTCTGACGCGAGCCCCCCTCGGCCCGCTCCAGCCACTCATCGTCCGCCATTCCCCAAGAATATACAGTGGGGCACATGCTTGGCGACGGAAACGGATGGGTCCACCACAACCACACCAAATACTGGGGCCTTCACGGGGCCGCAGGGCTTTTCCTCGTCGCCGGCGGCCGCGCGCTGATGCAGCACCGCGCCGCGTGGACCGCCCAGGGCGGCACGTGGGGCATCCCCGGCGGCGCCCGCGATTCGCACGAGAGCGCTTCCGAGGCCGCGCTGCGCGAGACGGTGGAGGAGTGCGCCATCGACGTCTCCGAAGTCACCGTCACCGGGGAGCTGGTCACCTTCTCCGTCCCCGGGTGGAGCTACACCACCGTGCTTGCCCGCGCTGATCGCCCACTTCGCGTCACCGCCAACGAGGAGAGCGAGGAGCTGCGCTGGGTCCCGCTCGACGAGATTGCTGCGCTGCCGCTCCACCCCGGGTTCGCCGCTTCGCTGCCCGCTCTTGTCCAGGCTGTGGTGCATACTGAACCGCATGATTGAAGTACAAGGCCTGACGAAGCGCTACGGCGCGGTCACGGCCGTCGATGACCTCACATTCACCGTCAAACCAGGCGTCGTCACCGGCTTTTTAGGCCCCAACGGCGCCGGCAAATCCACCACCATGCGCATGATCCTGGGGTTGGATAAACCCACCCAGGGCACATCGCTTATCGACGGTACCCCGTACCCCTCCCTAACCAACCCCGCCCAGAAAGTGGGTGCGTTGCTCGACGCGAAAGGGGTCCACCCCAACCGCAGCGCCCGCGCGAGTCTTTTGTGGCAGGCCCAGGCCGCGGGCCTTCCCACCTCCCGCGTCGACGAGGTGCTGGAGCTGGTGGGCCTTACCGACGTGGCTGGTAAGCGCGTCGGCGGCTTCTCCCTCGGCATGAACCAGCGCCTCGGCATCGCCGCCGCCCTGCTCGGCGACCCGGAGTACCTGATTCTGGACGAGCCGGTCAACGGCCTCGACCCCGAAGGCATCCGTTGGGTGCGCGGGCTTCTGAAGGCCTTCGCCGCCGAGGGCCGCACCGTGCTCGTGTCCTCGCACCTGCTCGCGGAGATGGCGCAAACGGCCGACAACCTGATCGTCATCGGCCGCGGCAAACTGGTCGCCGACACCTCTGTCGCCGAGTTCATCCGCGCGAACTCTGGGGTGATGACGGTGGTGAGGGTGAAGGGGGACGCAAATAAGCAAAAGCTCCTTTCGGCCCTGGGTGGTGCCTACACCGAGGTCACCGACGCCGAGGGGCGCCCCGCGATCGAGATTCCGGACCGGGCGAGCGACGAGGTGGGCGAGCTGGCGTTTGCTGCCGGGGTGCCGCTTCTGGAGCTGACCGAGCGGCGCGCCTCGCTCGAGGACGCCTACATCCAATCCACCGAAGGCCAAGCTCAGTACGTAGCGCAGGCGCGACAGGAGGGCCAGCATGCTTAACCTCATCACCGCAGAATGGACCAAGCTGCGCTCCACCGCCTCGCTGTGGTGGAACAGCGGCATCACCATCCTCATCGCCGCGCTCTATGGGCTGCTGTTCGGCTGGACTGCGAAGTTTTCCGCGATGCCGTACGTGCCGATCACCGTCGTCGCGACGGTCGCGCTGACCACGGCGATTGTGGTGGTGGTGCAGCAATCGATGATCGTGACCACCGAGTACCGCTTCGGCATCCCCGCCACCAACTTCCGCATCGCGCCCAAGCGCTGGCCGGTGGCGGCGGCCAAGCTCCTGCTGGGCGCGGTGCTCGCGGCGGTGGTGTCTGTTTTGAGTCTTGTCGTGGCGTTCACGCTTGCTGATCTCACCGCCCCCGTCTCCGCCAACTGGCCCACCAACCCCGCCACCCAGCGCGCGCTATGGGCCGTGCCTTTGGGGATGGCGCTTTTGGCGATGTTCACCCAGGGCGTGGGCTGGCTCACGCGCAATACCTCCGGCTCCATCGTCGCAGGTCTCGCGGTGATGCTGGTGCTCGAATCGATCATCGGCATCATCCCGCGCTTCGGCACCGAGATTGTGAAGTTCATGCCCTTTGGCAACCTGCTCGCGTTCATGACCAACCAGCCGACCCCGCACTGGTCCCTCGGCGCGTCGCTGGGCATCTACGCCGTGTGGGCGGTTGCGGTGTGGGCGATCGGCGTGATCGTGCTCGCCGCGCGCGATGCGTAAGGAGCTGTTAAGGTTCTGACCCAGTCGGGGTGATCAGGGGGATCGCTCCACTGTTTTTGGGGCTTTTGGGGGGAAGTTGTGGGGACTGTATTGGGGCCGTCGGACACGGGTGCGGAGCTGGCTGCCAAGCTTGTGTGCCGCTCCGAGGCCGCGCGGACGAAGTGCCTGAAGTTGTCAGCGACGCGGTGGATACCGGTTGCGGAATGGGAGCAGCTTAAGACTTTTGAGCAGGACTTTCTCCGCTGCTACGCCGTCGGTTTGGCGGCGCGGACGTCGGTGCTCGCCGGCCGCTCCGCCGCGTCTGTTTCTGGGATGTGGGTGCTGCCGTCCGGCGACATACCCGTCGAGTTGATCAACCAACGCGCCCGGCCGGTGCGCTCGCAGTGGCCGGAAGGCGTGATTTATAGGCGCCACACGCTTTACGACGAAGACATCATCACCCTCGACCCTCCCCACAACCTGCGCTGCACCCGGCCCGTGCGCACGGCCATCGACATCGCGCGCTTCCACGGTTTCCGGGAGGGCGTCGTGGCGTTCGACAGCCTGTTCCGCGGGCTGAAGATGTGGGAGCGTGCTGCCATGACAAAAGACATCACCGAAACATTGGAGCGGATGGCCGGCGCGCGCAACATCCAGGCCGCCCGCGCCGCTTTCGCCGCCTGCAACGATCTTTCCGAGTCGCCGTACGAGACCGTCTGCCGCCTCATGCTCCTGGAGCGGGACATCACCGTCGAGGTGCAGAAGAAGATCGGCAACTACCGCGTTGACCTGCTGTGGGGCAACCTCATCATCGAGATCGACGGCCGCATGAAGTACGCCGACGTGCCCCACGACGTTCTGGACAAACAAATGGTCCGCGAGAACTGGCTCAAGGAACAGGGCTACGAAGTCATCCGGATCTACCCGAGCCAGTTGCTTGCCGACGAAGCCGCCGTCCTCTCCCGCATCCTCGCCGCCAAGCAGCGCGCCGACCTCCGCGGCGAGCCGGTGGTGAAGGCTCGGTAGGTGTGTTGGAGGCGGTGTTTGTTTGCCGGTGGTGCGCTTGCTGGCGGCGTGCGCCTCGGGCGCGAGTTTTACGGAGTTGTAGGTCTACTGTTGTAGTTCAGTGCAAAACGCCAAGTGGGGAAGTAGAACTACAACTGTAGGTATTTACATCGAGGATTTGGTGTCTCGGGCGGGGCGACACTCGCTTGGGTCTGGGCGAGGACCGGCTTGGTGCTGGGATCCGGCGCCTGCTTCGGATCGCGGTCGCCGCGTCTGGGGCGCGAGTTTTACGGAGTTGTAGGTCTACTGTTGTAGTTCAGCGCAAAACGCCAAGTGGGGAAGTAGAACTACAACTGTAGGTATTTACATCGGGGAAAGGGTGCCTGGGGACGCCGAGCAGATGCGTTGCGAAAGCCGTGCGAACGGGCCGAGGGACAACGCGAACAGTGCGAGCGGCGGCGGCTAGCAGCAGCGCCTACTGCAGGGCGGAGGTCAACTTCATCACGTTGTCGATGTAGCGGCGGTGCCAGGGGCGCTTCGCCCACACTTCCGGGGTGAGTTCGCGGGAGACGGCGAGGTAGTTGGAGGCGAGGTCGGCAAGCGCGGCGAGCAGGGAGCCCTCGGCGATGAACAGGCTGTTTTCGTAGTTTAGCGAGAAGGAGCGGATGTCCATGTTGGAGGAGCCGATGGCGCCGACGCCGGCGGGGGAGCCGGGGTCGGCGAGGGCGAACTTGGTGTGGAGGACGTACGGGGCGGGGAATTCGAAGATGCGGACGCCGGCCTCGAAAAGCTGCTGGTAGTAGGAGGATTGGGCGTGTTGGACCATGAATTGGTCGGCCCTTTCGCCAACGAGCAGGTCCACGCGAACGCCGCGGTAGCAGGCGGACGTGATGGCTTCTAGCAGCGAATCTTCGGGCACGAAGTAGGGGGAGCACAGCACCAGGTGCTCGCGGGCGTGGCTGATCATGGCGTTGAACATGCGCAGGTTCGGCTCGGTGAGGTAACCGGGGCCAGAGGGGACGAGCTGCACAATGTTGGCGTCAGCGGCATCGAACGAAGCAGCTGACGGCGGCGCCAGCTCTAACACCTCGTCGGTCTCGGTGTACCAGTCGACGGCGAACATGGACTCGAGCGAGGCCACGATCGGCCCCTCGAGTTCGACGAACGCGTCCACCCACTGCCGCCCCGCGCGCACGTGGCCCGGCATGAGATAACCGCGGTCGATGAGGTTGAAGGAGCCCATGAGGGCGAGGTGGGCGTCGATAAGCAGTAGCTTCCTGTGGTTACGGAGGTCTGGCCGGCGCCACCTGCGGCGCAGCGGGTCGAGCGGGAGCATCATGTGCCAGTCGACGCCGATGGCGGTGAGGCGGCGTTTGAGCGCGCGGAAGCCGGGGTACTTGCGGGAGCCGATGTGGTCGAAGAGCAGGCGGACGTGGACGCCGCGGGTAACGGCGCGCTCGATGGCTTCGAAGACGGGTGCGGTGGTCTCGTCCCAGGCCACGGCGTAGATCTCGATGTGGACGGTGTGCTCGGCGGTGTCGATGAGCTCGGCCATGCGGCGCATCGTCATGTCGTAGTCCGTCCATAGCGCGGGCGCGCGGGCGGGAAGCGCCGGGTAGCCGGTGAGCGTGCGGTTGAGGTGCACGATGGCGTCTTTGTCCGGCGGCAGCGCGACGCTTGCCACACCTGCGTGGATATTTTCCACCGCTGCCTTGGCTTGGTGCTGGATGCGGTGGCGGCGGCGCGACACCAGCGTCGAACCCATGAGAAGGTACAGCGGCAGGCCGACGACCGGCACGAACAGGATCAGCAACAGCCACGCGTTGGCGGAGGACGGTTTGCGGTTGCCCGGCACCACGCCGATCATCACGATCTTGATCAGGTAATCAACGATCAAAAACGCGGTCTGCGTCATCGCACTGCGTCCAGCTCCAGATCGTGGGTGTCGAAGTCGGCGACCACCGGCGCGTGGTCGGACGCGCCCTTGCCGCGGCGCTCCTCCACGTCGACCCAGGCGCCCTGCAGCCGCGTGTGCATCGGGTCGGTGGCGAGCATGAAGTCAATCAGCATGCCTTGGTTCTTTTGAAAGCGCATGGCCTTGTAGTCCCAGAAGCTGTAGCGGTCGTCGTGGCGGATCTCGGTCAGCCCGGCCTCCAGCAGCATCTGGAACGCGGCGCGCTCCGGCTCGGTGACATGCGTGCGGCCTTCAAAAAACGCGATGTCCCACACGTTGTCGTCGCGCGGCGCAATGTTGAAGTCGCCGCAGAGCAGTTGGCTTGTCGACGCCGCCACCTCCCCCCTCAACGACCACAAAAATTGCAACTTGTAGTCGTAGTGCGGGTCGCCGATCTCGCGGCCGTTGGGGATGTAGAGGCTCCACACGTCGACCCCGCCGCAGGTCGCGCCCACGGCGCGGGCCTCCACCTTCGGCGCGCCCGTCTTGGCAAACTTCGGCTGCCGCTCGAAGGACTCGCGCACGTTGTCAAGGCCGACGCGCGAGGCGATCGCCACGCCGTTCCACTGCGAGTAGCCCACGTGCGCGACCTCGTAGCCTGCGGCCTCGAAGGTGGAGTAGGGGAACTTGTCGTCCGCCGTCTTCGTTTCTTGCATACACAGGACGTCGGTGCCGCTGCGCTCAAGGAAGGCGGCGATGCGCTCGGCGCGGGTGCGCACCGAGTTGACGTTCCACGTGGCAATTCGCATGGGTCAACCCTACCCAAGCGGGCCGTCGAACCGGGCGTAGCGCTCGCGGTGGTGCTCGGTGAACCCGAGCTTTTCGTACAACCCGATGCCGGCGGTGTTGCTGGCGCGGACCTGCAGGTAGGCGGCGTCGGCGGCGGGGTCGGCGCTCATGCCCCACGCGAGCACGCTCTCACACATCGCGGTGCCGATACCGCGCCGGCGCCAGCCGTCCGCGACCTCGACGGCGGAAAAGCCCAGCCAGCGGGTGCCGTCGCCGGATTCGGTGATGGTGGCGCGGGTGACGGCGACCGTTTCGCCATTGACGACGTAGCGCGCAAACCCGATCACGCCGTCAATGGACTGCGCCAGATCAAGCACCGCTTCGGCCGGCAAGTCCTGGCCGCGGTAGTGGTACAGGGCGAGCCACTCGTCGTCGGGCGCGGTGTCGACGCGCACGTGCGGGTCCATTTCGGGTGCGGGGATGTCCGCAAGCGCGGCGGACATGACCAGGATTTCGCTTCCAAGCACCCAGCCCTCGCGCTCGACAAGTTTGAGTGCGGGCTTGCCAATGCGCTCCGGAATCAGCAGCTGCACCGGCATCTCGCGCACGCGGTAAAACTCCGCGATCTCGGCGATCGGCACCGGGTTGAAACCCGCCGAGTGGCCGATGGGGGTCGCGCTGTTGGAGCGCTCAGCGATTTCGGAGCCGGCGCGCACGAGCCAGCCGCCGACCATCAGCTGCTCCTGGCCCGGGAACGCCCGGGCTGTGGCGGTTTCGATCGCGCGGATGTCGGAGTTGCGCACGGTGCGCGGGGAGAGCTTCTTCATGATGTGGAGCTCACCGATCTGCACGAGCTCGTCGCCCCGGCGGATCACCAGCGGATCGACCGACTCGACGAACCCGATGACGTCGCTCGCCAGCTCGCCGCGCCGCTGCCGCACCACCACGCGATCCCCGACCGCGACCGGGTCGGAGCGGAATACCCGTGGCACTTACGCGCGGCGGGTGAGGTAAACGCCGCCCGCGACCAGAAGCGCGGCGATCGCGAGCACGCCCAGCATCGGGGTGCCGGTGTCCGCTAGGTCGTCGTCACGATCCGCCGTGGTCGTGGTGGTGGTCGGCTTGGAGCTCGAGGTGGACGAGGTCGACGAGGTAGTCGACGACTTCGTGCTGCTTGCCGTCGTTGTCGCCTCGGTCGTGCGGTTCTGCAGCACCTCGGCGGTCATGCTGGTGGTCGCTTCGGTGGTGGTGGACGTGACGATCGTGCTCGTCGGCTCCGACGTCGTCGTTGCCGCCGTCGAAGAGGTCGACGTGGAGGTCGTCGTCTCTGTCTCCGTGTCTTGGAGGGTGATCACGCGCTGGGAAAGCGACGGCGTCGGCTCAGCCGGTGACGCAGGGGCTGGCGCGGTCAGCTCCCCGAACGCGACCTGCTTGTCGTCCTCGGAGCGCTCGACAGCGTCGAGGGCTACCTCGCGCACCACTTCGATCTCGCCCAGCACCGTTGGCAGCACAACCGCGTCGTCGTCCTGCAACTCGGCGCGCAGCTCGCGCACGAGCGCGCGCTCCTCCGCAATCTCGTCGAGCGCCTCGGCGAAGGCCTCCGCCTCCTCCTCTGTGAGGGTGCCCTCGGCCTCTGCGGCCTCGCTCTGCGCGACGATCTCATCACCTTCGGCGATTAGCGCCTTGCGCCACTGCGCCAAAGCAAGGCGGTAGTCGGCCTCAAGGGAGGCGCGCTCGGGGGTGTCCAACGTGGCGTCGTCAAGCAGCTGCTTTGCCTCAAGCGCAACCTCGCGCCACTGCGCCACCGTGGGCTGCGCCGAAACGGTTGTGGTGGGCGTGGTGGCCAGCGCGGCGGGCGTACTGGCAGCGAGGGCGGCGACGGCCGCCGTGAAGGCGAAAGCGGGGCGCATGCGCCTAAGCATAGTCAGCGGGACCCGCGCGTTCCTACTAATGACGGAACGGGTCCGGATCCGTGCCCGGCAGCCACGTGTTTCCGGCCTCTGTCCAGCCGTTATCGCGGATCGCGCGCTTGGCTTCCTTCTTCCAGCGGCCGGTCAGCACGTCGGTGTAGACGTAGCCGTCGAGGTGGCCCACCTCGTGCTGCAGGCAGCGGGCGAAAAATCCGGTGCCCTCGACTTCGATCTCGTTGCCGTTTTCGTCCAGCCCGGTCACCTTCGCCCAGTCGGCGCGGCCGGTGGGCCAGCCCTCGCCTGGTACCGAGAGGCATCCCTCGTCGTCCTCGCCGTCGTCGCGCGGCATCGTCTTCGGGATCTCGCTGGTTTCCAGCACCGGGTTGATCACGGTGCCGCGGCGCATCTCTTCGCCGTCGGGGCAGTGGTACACGAACAAGCGCAGCGGAACACCGATCTGGTTCGCCGCGAGCCCGACGCCGTTCGCCGCGTCCATCGTCTCGTGCATGTCCGCGATCAGCTCTTGCAGCTCCTCGACCGGCTGCGTGACCTTCTCGGTCGGGTTGTGCAGGACGGGGTCGCCGTAGATCACGATTGGTCGAATAGTCATGCTTATATATTAGGCATGCTCCCGCCCGCCGATCTCGCCCTCCTCGACTTCGAGGCCCGCGCCCCGCGCTCGCTCGGCGCGAAGGAGGAGGCGATCCGCCGCGAGCTGGGCATCAGCCCGGTGCGCTACTTTCAAAAGCTCAACGCACTGCTCGACTCGCCCGATGCGCTAGCGGCCAGGCCCCAGTTGGTGCGCAGGCTGCAGCGGCTTCGCGACGCCGCCGACACACCCCTCGGCCACTAACCCGTGCGTGCGCGCGGCGCGTCACAAACCCTCAAGGTGAAGTTGAGGGTAGTGTTGCGCGCGTGAGTAGCAGATACACCGGCAACGGCCCGAGCGACGACCGTGACTACACCCAGTACACCGACTACCCCGGCGACGATTACGCAGATTTCGAGGACGTCGTAGACGAGCAGCCGGAGTACGTCGAGCATGACGACTACGGAGATTACGCCGACTCCGCTGAGCCGGTGGAGGAGTACGCCGGTGCCCACCGCCGCCGCGACGCGGACGATTTTGAGGATGGTGTTGATGCCGGGCGTGAGTCCGCCGGCTCCACCGCCGCAGCCGCCGGCGGCGTGCCGAAGCGCGGCCTCGCCATGATCCTCATCGCCGTCGCAGCGCTGCTCCTACTCTGGGGCATCTTCGCGCTGACCCAGAAGGACGACGCAGGTAACGCGGGCGACTCCGGCGCGACCAGCACCGCTGTGACGACTGCCGCTTCGGACGCTGCCGGCGCCACCGCTGCAGACCAGGCCACCGCGACCGCGACGGCCACCGAGTTCGCCACCGCGACCGGCACCGTGATCCCGCCGGCGCCGTCGACCGTGCCGGGCGTGGACGAGGTCAACGACCCGAACAACCCGAACAACCCGGCAGCGCCTGCCGCTCCGGCCCCGGCGCCAGCCACGGACGGCGGCCCGCGCATCACCGAGCAGAACGCGCAGGTCTACGTCTACAACAACTCCCTGCGCAACGACGCCGCGACCAACACCGCCGCCGCCCTCAAGGCGGACTACAACGTGGCTAACCGCGACGACGCGCCCGAGCTGATGAACATGCCGGAGCAGACCTTCGGCACCTTCGGCCAGACCACGGTGCTCTACGACCCCCACGCTGACGGCGCCCGCGAAACTGCCGAAACCATCGCTCGCCAGGTCGGCGGCGTGGTCGTCCCGAACAACAACCTGCCCGCAGACGTCATCGACCTTCCGGCAGCCGTGAAGGGCAACCGTCAGGCCATCACTGTGGTCATCGCTGGTCAGTAACCGGAAGACTGCGAGTAAGCTGATCCCTCATGGATCCATTCCGCGATTTCGCCCGCTCACCCAACTCAACCCTCGGTGTCGAGTGGGAAATCTGCGTTATTGACCCAGTGACGCGCGACCTTGTGCCCCGCGCTGCCGAGGTCATCGACGAGGTGCACGCCCGCCACCCAGAGACCCGCCTCGAACGCGAGTTCCTCCAGAACACGATCGAGCTGGTCACCCCGATCTGCGCGAACACCTCCGAGGCCATCGCCGCGCTCACCCGCGACCTGGAAAACGTCCGCGGTGTCGCCGAGTCGAAGGGTCTGAAACTCTGGGCTGGCGGCGGCCACCCGTTCACTGACTTCCGCGAGCAGCCGCTGTCGCCGAAGAACACGTACGAGGAGATCATCAACCGCACCCAGTACTGGGGCCAGCAGATGCTGCTCTGGGGCGTGCACTGCCACGTGGGCGTCAGCCACGAGGACAAGGTCTGGCCGATCATCAACGCGGTGATGACGAAGTACCCGCACTTGCTCGCGATCTCCGCATCGAGCCCCGCGTGGGAAGGCCTCGACACCGGCTACGCCTCCAACCGCACCATGCTCTACCAGCAGCTTCCCACCGCCGGCATGCCGTACCAGTTCGGCAGCTGGGACGAGTGGGTCGCCTTCATGCGCGACCAGCAAACCTCCGGCGTGATCAACCACACCGGCTCCATGCACTTCGACGTCCGCCCCGCCGCCAAGTGGGGCACGATCGAGGTCCGCATCTCCGACGCCACGAGCAACCTCCGCGAACTCGCCGCCGTCGTTGCGCTCACACACTGCCTGGTTGTCTACTACGACCGCATGCTGGAAGCCGGCGAGCAGCTGCCCACTCTTCAGCCGTGGCACGTCGCCGAAAACAAGTGGCGCGGCGCCCGCTACGGCCTCGACGCCGAGGTCATCACCTCCCGCGCCACCGACGAGGCATGGGTGCGCGATGAGCTTTCGCTGCTTATCGACGCCCTCACCCCCACCGCCCGCGACCTCAACTGCGAGGCGGAGCTCAAGCTCGTCGAGGAGATCTTGGACCGCGGCGCCGGTTACCAGCGCCAGCGCGACCTCTTCCGCGAAACGGGCACTTGGCAGGCGGCGGTCGACGCGTCCGCGCGCGAACTCGTCGACTGGCGCCTCTAACCGCGGCGGTTCCTGGGGCAGCGGGGCCCAGATTCACCGATGTGTATAGCTACATGTGTATATCAACCCCGCGTCCTGCGGTTTTAGGGTTGTCCTACAACTGTAGCTATACACATCGGGGTTGATGGCGGGGAACCCAGGATGTGTGAGCACCTCGGCCCAGTCCTGTCGGGAGGGCGTCTGGAGGAGGGCGTCTGGAGGATGGCGGATATGCCCCCTCTTTTCGGTACTTCCGCCCTCCGCTATCCGCCCTCCGCCAGACGCCCCCGGGGAGCGAGGTGGCGCACCGGCCGGCTCAACCCGCCACCGCGAAACCCTTAAGTATCCTTCGCCGTTGGGTTGACGCGGCCCGGGTGGTAGGTCGCCGGGCGTTCATTCACCGCGAGCTCATCCTCTGGGCCGTACAGACCCTCGATGCGCGCGATGCGGCCGAGGCGCTGCGCGGTCACAGGGTTCGTCATCAGCGCAAAGATGACCAGCAGAATCATCATCCCGATGTCGCCCTGCTCGTGGGGGCCGAAGTCGGGGGCGCCGGTGAGGCGGATGATGGTGCCGATCATCATGAGCAGAAGCCCCGTGGTCTGCGGTTTGGTGATCGCGTGGACGCGCGCGAGCGTCGAGCCGAAGCGCACGGTGCCTACGGCGGCCGAGAACACCATAAACGCGCCGAGCAAGATGAAGAAGAGCGAGACGATGTCGGTCACAAGTGTCATAGCGAGCTGTCCCTCTTGCGGAAGCGGGCGACGGAAAGCGAGGCGATGAACCCGAGTAGCGCGATCACGATCATCACGTTGACCACGGTGGTGTCCAGCGTCCAGCAGATGTAGAGCGCAAGCGCGCACTGGAGGGAGGCGGTGATGGCGTCGTTGGCAAGCAGTCGGTCCATCGACGACGGGCCGACGATCACCCGCCACACCAAGATGGCGAAGCCTGCGGCCAACAACGCTGCCGCGATCGCGAGGAACGTGTTGTAGAGCGCGGGGTCCATTATTTTGGCCTACTTTCGAAGATGTCGATCATCTGGCGTTCGAGTTTGAGCACGTTGTTGATCTCGTTCTGGATGGATTCAGGCGAGCTGGCGTCGAGAATGTGGATCGTCCATTCGCGCTGTGCGATATCAATATCCGTCACCGTGCCGCCCGGCTGCAGGTTGTAGGCGCAGGTGGCCAGGTAGAGGACGAGCTCGGAGTCGACGCGCATCGGCACGCGCAGGATCGCGTTCCGTGGCGGTGCAGCTGGTCGAAGGGCCAGCCAGGCAACCTTTGCCGACGCTACGAGCAAGTCCCACAGCCACTCACCCATGAAGAGCACGAGCTTTCCCCACGCCACGCGATAGCCCTGCAGCGGCACCGGTGGCAGGGGAAGCGCGAGGACAATCAGCAGCGCGAGACCGATGCCCGCGATGACGTTGCCCCAGGTGATTTCGCCCATGAGCAGGATCCACATGACCGTCAGCCACACGATGAACGGCCAGCGCAGGCGGTGTTTCAAACCTTCAAGCATTAGTTCTCACCGCCGTTCTCAGCGTCGTCGGCGGCGGGGGCCGGCGCGCGCCCCGTCGTCACAGCAGTGGTGGCGTGGGTGCGACCCTCGCCGGTGGTGGTGCGGTGCTGTTGCGCGTCGCTGCCACCGCCTGATGTCGTCGGCGCGAGGAACTGCTCAGGCCGGCGTGTGGGGTTGTCCGTGTCGCCGCTCAGCACCGCGTCGCGGTAGATGGACTGGTCCTGGGCGGACTGGGCGGCGCGGTCGGTGATGTCGGAGATCGGGCCGGCCAGAAACGTGATGGAGACCGAGGCCGCCACCAGCAGCGCGGTGGACGCCAGCATGCCTGGCGGGATGCGGCCCGGGTCTTCGCGCTCGGTGATCGTGGTGGTGTTGTAGCGGTCGGCGAGTGTTGACGGCCGCTCCAACGCCACTTGGCCCTCCGGTGCGTCCTCGCGGTCGCGGAGGAAGGCCTTCGACCACACCAGCATCATCGCGTAGAGGGTCAGAAGGGAAGTGATGACGGCGCCCGCGATCAGCACCCAGGCGAGCCAGGTGCCGGATTCCGCGCCGGCCTCAATGAGCATGATCTTGCCCAGGAAGCCGGAGAACGGCGGGATGCCGCCCAGATTCAGCGCCGGGATCATGTACAGCGCGGCGACCAGCGGCGCGGTGTACATGAGCGAGCCGAGGCGGCGCAGCTGCGCGGAGCCGGCCTGGCGCTCCATTAGGCCAACGACCAAGAAGAGCGAGGTTTGCACGAGAATGTGGTGCACCGCGTAGAAGATCGCGCCGGACAGTCCCTGCACCGAGGCGAGCGCGATACCGAAGATCATGTAGCCGATGTGGCTGACCAGGGTGAACGACAACAGACGCTTGATGTCGTTCTGGGCGAGCGCGCCCATGATGCCGATGATCATGGTCAAAAGCGCGACCCACATCAGAAGCGTGTCCAGCGAGCCGTCGGTGAAGACCACCGTGCGCACGCGAATGATCGCGTACACGCCGACCTTGGTCAGAAGGCCGGCGAAGACGGCGGTGACAAGCGAGGCGGCGGTGGGGTAGGAGTCCGGCAGCCACGCGTCGAGCGGGAAGACCGCGGCCTTGATACCGAACGCAATCAGCAGCGTGGCGAAGATCGCGGCGCGGGTGCCGTCGGGGATCTCTTCCATGCGCACGCCTACCTGCGCCATGTTCACCGTGCCCACGGACGCGTAGATCATGCCGAGGGCAAAGAGGAAGATCATTGACGACGCCACCGAGACCATCACATACCCAATACCCGCACGCACGCGCCCCGGTGAGGCGCCGAGCGTGAGCAGGACGTAGGACGCGACGAGGAACACCTCGAAGCCCACGTAGAGGTTGAACAGGTCGCCGGCGAGGAAGGACAGGTTTACGCCCATGGTCAGAAGCATGTAAATGGGCAGGAACACGGCGACGGGGTCGTCATCGTCGCCGTCGCGAAGACCCTGCGACATGCCGTACCACATCACCCCGAATAGGACGAGGGATGAGACGAATAACATGATCGTCGACAAGCGGTCCGAAACCAGCGTAATGCCGACCGGTGCGTCCCAACCGCCCATCTGGACTGTCTGGATGCCGTGGACGTCGACAGTCACGATCATCGTCGCGGAGATGACGGCGAGGACCAACAGCGTGGACAGCGCGATGAAGCGCTGCAGTCGCAGGTGCCTGCCACTGATGAGGATCAGCGCGGCGGCGAGCGCGGGCAGGAGGATCGGCATGACCGTCAAGTACGGCATGTAGCCGATGGCGGTGTCCGCGACGTGGAGCAGATTATCCTTCACCGTCGGCCTCCTTCACGGGGTTCTCGAACGAGCGGGGGCCGAAGGCGTCGCCGGAGACGCTCAGACGGCCGGTCTCGGGGTCGTCGGAGGCGTCGTGGTCGGGCGCAGCCGAAGGGGTGGTGGGCCGCGAGGCGATCGCGCGGTCCTCCTCGTCGCGCTCGACAACGTCGTCGGTGCGGTAGCGGTACTGGCGGTACGCCAAAGACAGCATGAACCCAGTCAGCGCCATCGAGATAACGATGGCGGTCAGGATCATCGCTTGGGCCAGCGGGTCCGCCATTTGGGTGGCGGCCTCCGAGTCGCGGCCGAGGATCGGCGGGGAGCCGGCCTGGCCGCCGGACTGCAGCACCAAGAGGTTGGCGCCGTTGCCGATCAGCAGCACGCCCAAGATCATGCGCGTCATTGCGCGGTCCAGCATGAGGTAGACACCGCACGCGATGAGCACGCCGGAGCCGATGAGAAGAAACAGGTTGGCCTGCATTTAGTCGTTGCCCTCCTTGCGCGCGGCGATGCGCTCCTTGGCTCTGGTGAGGCGCGCCTCGCGCTGCTGGCGGCGGCGCAGGCGGTTCTTCTCCTGCATCTCGCGGGCCCGGTCGCGGGCGCGCTCCTTGCGGGCGTCGTCTTCGCGGTCGAGGTAGGCGCCCATGGAGGTGAGCACGTGCATGATCAGACCGATGACGATGAGGTAGACGCCGGCGTCGAAAATCAGCGCCGACGGCACGTCGAACTCGCCGATCAGCGGCAGCTCCAGCGAGATGTAGTTGCTCATCAGCGGCGGGTAGCCGAACAGCATCGGCGCCACCACCGCGACGGAGGAGATCAGGATGCCGGTGCCGAGGATCTTCGCCGGGTCGACGGGCAGCGCCTCCTCGATCTCGTACCGCCCCCCGGCTAGGTAGCGCAGGGTAAATGCGAGTGCCGCGACGAGGCCGCCGGCGAAGCCGCCGCCCGGCGCGTTGTGGCCCGAGAAGAAGAAGAACGCGGACAAGAGCATCATCGACGGGAAGAGGAGGCGGGTGGCAACGTCAACCATGATCGAGCGGTTTTGCTCGATTTCCGACGCCACCCCAGACGCCAGCCACCGCGGCTTGGTGGTGGACAGCGTCGGCCTTCTCGATTCCCGGCCGAACTTACCGGTGCCGAAGATCAGGCTGGCCACGCCGGTGGCGGCGATGACCAGCACGAGGGTCTCGCCGAAGGTGTCGGCCGCGCGCAAGTCAACGAGCAGGACGTTGACCGTGTTGCGGCCGTGGCCGATCTCGTACGCCAGCTCGGGCATGTTCTTAGAGATCGGCTCGGCGACGCGCGCGGACATCGCCGTCATGGCGACCACGACCACGGACAGGCCCGTGCCGATGGAGAGCCAAGCGCGCAGGCGGTTGTCCTCGTTGCGCGGCTCGATCTCGGTCGGCATTTTGCGCAGCACCAGCATGAACAGCACCATCACGATGGTCTCGACCAGTGCCTGGGTCAGTGCCAAGTCCGGCGCGCCGTGCAGGGCGAAGAGCATGGCCATTGAATAGCCGGTGAGCCCCACCATGACCACGGCCGAGAGGCGGTTGCGCTGCAACGTGGCGAAGACAGCCATGGCCACCATGAGCACGACCACGATGCCCTGCCAGACGTTGTCCCACACGATCATCTGGATCGAGTTGGAGGCGCCCAGGATGAGGTAGGCCAGCGGCACGATCATCAGCGTGGCGAAGATGACGGCCAAGTTGATCGTGAGCGAGCCGCGCTGCGTGGAGGCGGTGAGCTTCAACGAGATGTTGCGAAGCGCGTTGAGGAGGTTGTCCCAGACCACGTTGGCGTCGCCAAGAGCCGGGCGCTCGAGCTGCGCCTTTCGCACCAAGTCCCGCTGCCAGAACATAATGGTGCCTGCGGCGACGATGACCACGGTGAGGATGAGCGGGACGGTGACACCGTGCCACAGCGCGAGCTCTTCGGCCTCGGTCGCGGGGAAGCGCACGTCGAGGTACTCGTTGAACGCGTGAGAGAGGACCGTGGGCATGAGTCCGAAGCCGACGGTCAAAACCGCGAGCACGAGCGGGGAGAGCCACAGGGTGGGGCCGATGGGGTGCATCTCGCGCACCTCGTCGGTGAAGCCGTCCTCGTCGGTGTCCATGTCCGCGTAGCGCGGGCCGGTCTTGGTGGCGAACGCGCCCCAGAGGAAGTACAGGGTGTAGGCCATGGTGAGGATCGAGCCCACTACCAGGGCGACAAGGGTGATGCTGCCGGGCATGCCGTGCAGCAGCTCCTCGTGCAGGACCGCCGCAAGGGCAGCTTCCTTTGCGACGAAGCCGAACAGCGGAGGAATGCCCGCCATCGACGCAGCCGAGACGATGGCAATCGCGGCCACCAGCGGCTCCTTCTTGCCCAGGCCGGAGAGGTGGCGGATGTCGCGGGTGCCGGAGGTGTGGTCGATGGCGCCGACGACCATGAACAGCGCCGCCTTGAACATGGAGTGCGCGAACGTGATCGCCAGCCCGGCCATGGTCGCCTCGCGCGAGCCGATGCCGATCACCGCGGTGATGAAACCCAGCTGGGAGACCGTGCCGTAGGCGAGGATGAGCTTCAAGTCGCGCTGCTTCAGCGCCATCCAGCCGCCGAGCAGCATGGTGAAGCAGCCGGTGGTGATGACCACGAGGTGCCAGGTGGTGACGGCGGCCATGTCTGGGGCGAGGCGGGCAACCAAGTAAATGCCCGCCTTCACCATGGCGGCGGAGTGCAGGTAAGCGGAGACCGGGGTGGGGGCGGCCATCGCGCCGGGCAGCCAGAAGTGCCACGGCGCCTGGGCGGACTTGGTCAGCGCGCCGAGCATGATCAGCACGATCGCGGCGGAGATACCGGTGGTGCCCTCAAGGTCGGTGAACTGGGAGATCTCGGAGAGCTTCCAGATGTCGGTCTGGTGGCCGAGCAGGATGATGCCCACCAGCATGGCTAGGCCGCCGAACGTGGTGACCATGAGCGCCTGAAGAGCGGCGCGCCGGGAGCTGGCCCGTTCGCCGTAATAGGAGACGAGCAGGAAGGACAGGATGGACGTGAGTTCCCAGAACACGTACATGAGCAGGAAGTTGTCCGAGATCACCAGCCCGTACATGGTGGTGGCGAAAAGCGTGAGCTCGCAGGCGAACTTGGCCAGCCGCACGGGGTTCTCGTCGAAGTAGCCCCAGCAGTAGAACAGCACCAGCGCGCCGACGCCGAGGATGATCAGGCTGAACAGGCCGGCGAGCGCGTCGAGGCGGAACTCCAAGTTCAGGTGTGTTGACGGCATCCACGTGTAGGCGGCGACGATCTCGCCGCCGTCGGTGAACGCGCCGTTCACGAACAGCGAGACCATCCAAATAAAGCCGCCGAGCGGAACCAGCGCGATCAGCGCGAACGCCCAGCGGCCTAAAACTCTAAGCAGGATTGGCGCGGCGACGGTGGCGGCGGTGAGCGCAATAAGCAGAGTCAACACGTCCGGTGGCCCTCCTTCTTGCGTAGTCGGTCGGGTGAAAATCGACGCAATGAGGTAGCGCAGCCGATGTGTGACACTTTACCCATAAGAAGGTGTCGCGTCATTAACCCTTTTTGACCTGCGTGCTTGTGCCTGTCTTAGGTTTTGTTTAGTTGAAGTGGTTAACTACTTGCCGTAGCGGGAGAGGAACGTAGCCTCCGCAACCGCGACGTTTTCGATCTCGGTCGGGTCGACGGACTCGTCTACGCCGTGGATGCCGCACTGCGGCTCTTCGACGCCGAAGACGACGATCTCCGCGTCCGGAAACGTCTCCTGCAGTGTGACGGTCAGCGGGATGGAGCCGCCGCCGCCGACGACGGCGAGGTCGGACTTGCCGTACGCCTCCTTCAAGCACTGGCCGAGCAGCTGAACGGCCTCGCCGTCCGGGTTGGTGGCGAACGGCTTGTTCACGGCGCTGATGGCGACGTCCACCTTCGCGCCCCACGGGGTGTGGGCGAGGATGTGCTGCTCTACCTTGGCGGCAATCTCGCCCGCGTCCGCGCCGGCGGGCACGCGCAGGTTCAGCTGCGCCTCGGCGCGGGGGTTGACGGCGTTGACGGCCTCGGCGACCGGGGTGGAGGTGAACCCGATCATGGTGAGCGCGGGGCGCGACCACACCATGTCGGCCGGCTCGTCGTCCACGGTGCCGAGCAGCTGCACGCCGTCGAGGACGCCCGCGTCTGCGCGGAATTCCTCGCGGGTGTACGGGTCGCCCTCCCACTTGGCGGTTGCGTCGACGCCGTCGATGGTGGTGCGGCCGTGCTCGTCGAAAAGCGAGTCGATGATGCGAACCAACGCGTGCGCCGCGTCCGGGGCAGCGCCGCCGAAGGAGCCGGAGTGGATGGCGCCGGACAGCGTCTCGACGGTCACGTTGATCTGAGCGCCGCCGCGAAGCGAAGTGGTGAGCGTGGGCACGCCGACGGCGGCGTTGCCGGAGTCGGCGATCAGGATGACGTCGGCCGTGAAGAGGTCCGGGTCGGCTTCAATGAGCTTGACCAGGCCGTCGAGGCCGCCGAGCTCCTCGGAGCCCTCGACGACGACCTTCAGGCCGAGGTCGGTGCCACCGGCAGCCTCGAGCAGCCGCAGGGCCTCGAGGTGCATCGCAAGGTTGCCCTTGCAGTCTGCGGCGCCGCGACCGTACCAGCGCCCGTCGCGCTCGGTCAGCGTGAACGGATCGGAAGTCCACGCCTCCGGGTTGTTCGCGGGCACGACGTCGTAGTGGGAGTAGAGGAGGACCGTGGGGGCGTCGTCAAGCGGTGCCTTGTAGCCGATCACCGTATCGGCGTCGTCCACCGTCGGGTGGCGCGCGACGTCCAGCCCGGCGGCCTCGAGGGCGTTAACCACCCACTGGCAGGCGGCCTCGTGCTGGTCGGCCACTGCCGGGGTGGAGTGGACGGAGTTGAAGGAGACCAGCGCGGACAGGTCGGCGAAAATCCGCTCGCGGTCGGGAGTTCCAATTGCGTGTGCAGTGCTCATGGACCCGAAGCTACCACCGCGCCACAACAGGCCCGGCTCCTTGCACTTGAGGTGGGCGAGTGCTAAAAATGGGGGCTAGCACTCGGACGATGTGAGTGCTAAATGACATCTCAGGCAGGTGGGCTGCGCTAGACCGACAGCCGTGCCGTCGCGGGCGCCTGCTTTAGAAAACAAAACGAACTGAGGCATCAACTCACATGGCAAAGATGATTGCATTCGACGAGGAAGCACGCCGCAGCCTCGAGAACGGTCTGAACACCCTGGCAGACGCCGTGCGCGTCACCCTTGGCCCCAAGGGCCGCAACGTGGTCCTGGAGAAGTCCTGGGGCGCACCGACCATTACTAACGACGGTGTGACCATTGCCAAGGAGATCGAGCTCGAGGATCCGTACGAGAAGATCGGCGCCGAGCTGGTCAAGGAAGTGGCCAAGAAGACCGACGACATCGCGGGCGACGGCACCACCACCGCTACCGTGCTGGCACAGGCGCTCGTGCGCGAGGGTCTGCGCAACGTGGCAGCCGGCTCCAACCCGATGGGCATCAAGCGCGGCATCCAGGCCGCCACCGACAAGGTGTCGAAGTACCTGCTGGACAACGCCAAGGAGGTTGAGACCCAGGAGGAGATCGCTTCGACCGCGGGCATCTCCGCTGGCGATCCGGAGATTGGTAAGAAGATCGCCGAGGCGATGTACGCCGTGGGCAACGGCTCCGTGAACAAGGAGTCCGTCATCACCGTCGAGGAGTCCAACACCTTCGGCGTTGACCTCGAGGTCACCGAGGGCATGCGCTTTGACAAGGGCTTCATCTCCGCATACTTCGCCACCGACATGGAGCGCGGCGAGGCTGTACTCGAGGACCCGTACATCCTGCTGGTCTCCGGCAAGATCTCCAACGTCAAGGAGCTCGTGCCGGTGCTGGAGCAGGTCATGCAGTCGGGCAAGCCACTGCTGATCGTCGCCGAGGACGTCGAGGGCGAGGCGCTGTCCACCCTCGTTGTGAACAAGATCCGCGGCACCTTTAAGTCTGTCGCCGTGAAGGCTCCGGGCTTCGGCGACCGCCGCAAGGCCATGCTGCAGGATCTGGCCATCCTCACCGGCGGCCAGGTCATTTCCGAGGAGGTCGGTCTGTCGCTGGAGACCGCCGGCATCGAGCTGCTCGGCCAGGCACGCAAGGTTGTGGTGACCAAGGACGAAACCACCATCGTCCAGGGCGCCGGCGACCAGGAGCAGATCGAGGGCCGCGTGCGCCAGATCCGCGCCGAGATCGAGAACTCCGATTCCGACTACGACCGCGAGAAGCTGAACGAGCGCCTGGCCAAGCTGGCGGGCGGCGTTGCAGTGATCAAGGTGGGTGCCGCCACCGAGGTCGAGCTCAAAGAGCAGAAGATGCGCATTGAGGACGCCGTGCGCAACGCCAAGGCCGCCGTGGAGGAGGGCATCGTCGCTGGCGGCGGCGTCGCGCTGCTGCAGGCTGCGAAGGAGCTCGAGGGTGAGCTTGGCCTGGACGGCGACGAGGCCACCGGCGTGAAGATCGTCCGCGAGGCGCTGTCGGCTCCGCTGAAGCAGATCGCGCTGAACGCTGGCCTCGAGCCGGGCGTGGTTGCCAACAAGGTTGCCAACCTTCCGGACGGCGAAGGCCTGAACGCCGCAACCGGCGAGTACGTGAACATGATGGAGGCTGGCATCAACGACCCGGCCAAGGTCACCCGTTCCGCGCTCCAGAACGCCGCGTCCATCGCTGGCCTGTTCCTGACCACCGAGGCAGTGGTTGCCGACAAGCCGGAGCCGGCTGGCGCTAATGCCGGTATGGATCCGGAAGCCATGGGCATGATGTAAACTTCGCCCACGCTCAGGCCCGCTTTACGCGGGCCTTTCGCGTTTTTAAGGCAGAGGCAGCTGCTTGACGACGCCCACCCCAGCTAGCCCACCCCCAAATTGGGGAACGCCCGCCGATGTAGTGGGGCATAGGTATCGGGACCAGCATGTCGATGCGTTACGCCCCGATTCGGGATGTAAACTCTCTTTTACTTTCGGCTCAGCATCTGCCCTGCTAGATAACCAGCTCGGCACAAAGTTAAAGATTGGTGAACAGAAGCTGTCTGTCCGCGCGTTGGTGTGCGAGCGATTTCGAAAACGAACAGCGCTTGCGTTTCTCTTGCTACGTGGCATAATTCTCTACGTGATGCCCCGCGAGGGTGTCAGTACATTGTCAAGTTTTTGCCAGGCACCAGCTGGCACAACCTCTTAAGGGGAAGACATGGATCAGCAGCTGATCAAGGACACCATCAAGGTTCTCAAGGACTTCGGCAAGTTCTGGACCGAGCTCTACAAGATCACCGACGGTCTGCCGTCGCTGGTCAACAAGTGGAACTCTTGGGACGCCAAGAGCGACTGGGATGCCACCAAGGCCGTTTTCACCGGCTCCTCCAAGTAAATCGTAAACTCACCTGATTCCCACATAGGAGAAAAATAATGGACAACTTCGTTAACGGCTGGGTTGCTCTTTCTAGCCAGTCCACCATCACCGGCCAGATCCTCTACTCCATGAAGGCTCTGGGCGACATGGCTAAGGCCCTTGCTGAGCTTCTTAGCTTGGTCTAAAGCAAACACCTGCTTTCCGACACGGCCCCTCCGCTTCGGCGGACGGGCCGTTTTGTTTTTTCTTTCGTGATACATCGGGCCAAGGCGCGTGAGTCCTACGACGCGCAGGGGTGCAAGGTACCGCGTAGAATTTACGGTATGGCTGACCACAAAGACGACGAACTGCCGATGATCGACCTCGCCGAAACCGAGGGCTGGGTTGTCGATGATACCGACGAGGATGATCCGGTCCTGCTGATGCCGGACGGCACGCCTATTCAGACTTGGCGCGAGCAGTACCCGTACGACGAGCGGATGGGGCGCGACGAGTATGAGGAGCAGAAGCGCGCGCTCCAGATCGAGCTGCTGAAGTGGCAGAACTGGACGAAGGATACTGGTCAGCGTCACATTATTCTGTTTGAGGGTCGCGATGCCGCTGGTAAGGGTGGCACGATTAAGCGCTTTAACGAACACTTGAACCCTCGTGGTGCGCGGATTGTGGCGTTGGAGAAGCCGTCGCCAAGAGAAAGCACCTCTTGGTACTTCCAGCGTTACATTGAGCACTTCCCTGCGGCAGGGGAGATCGTCTTTTTCGACCGTTCTTGGTACAACCGCTCCGGTGTGGAGCGCGTCATGGGTTTCTGCACCGAGTCGCAGCATGCCGAGTTCCTGCGCGAGGTGCCGATGCTGGAAAACATGATCCTCGGCTCCGGCATTTCCCTGACCAAGTTCTGGTTCTCGGTGACGCCGAGGGAGCAGCGCACGCGCTTCGCGATTCGCCAGGTTGACCCGGTTCGCCAGTGGAAGCTGTCGCCGATGGACCTTGCTTCGTTGGACAAGTGGGACGATTACACGCGCGCGAAAGAAGAGACGTTCCGCTACACGGACACGGACGAGTCGCCGTGGATCACGATTAAGTCCAACGACAAGAAGCGCGCTCGTCTGAACGCGATGCGCTACATCCTGAGCAAGTTCGAGTACACCAACAAGGATCACGATGTGGTCGGCGAGCCGGATCCGAAGATTGTGAAGCGCGGCCGGGACCAGATCGGGGATTAATAGGCAATCTCTTTAGTTTGTGATTACGGCCGCGAGCATGGCGGCGCTACCGGACGGAAGTCGGTGGCGCCGCCTTCGTTTTGTCATGGAGCTGTGGGTTAGGTAGCGCTTTTCAGGTGACGGGTGTCTGAGATGCTGTCAGATCGCTGAGTTACGCGCGTTGAGAACGAGCAGTTGCGGGCGCGTGCAGGATAGTGCACGGGGAACGGCCCCGCGGGCCGGGGTACTTCGTTCGAACACGCGCGGCCGGGGTGAGCGAGCTGTTCTTGCAGCTAGTTCCTTTGCTGCCCCCGTCTGCTATCGAAAGCCCCTCTCGAACATCTATGTGGATGTGCGCTAAACAGCAAATTGATGCCCGTGTGACGGTTGTGATTGTTGAGTTTAGGGGTTACGGTGGGTCTAACCCTGAAGTACAGGTACAGACTTGCTGTGCGCCGGTCGTTATCTTGCTTTAGGATCCACTTGCCTTTCACCTGTCAAGGAGAGATAGATCTATGAAGCGCATTAACAAGTCCGCTATTGCGGTAGCACTGGCCGGCGCGCTGACGCTCGGCGTTTCCCCGATGGCTGGCGCCGCAACCCCAGCAACCCTCAAGCAGGGCGACGTGGTGTTCGATGCTGACGGCAACATTGTCACCTCGTTCAGCGGCACCACCGACGGTTTGGTGGTCCTCGAGGACGGCGACGTTGTGTACGACTCCAACTCCCAGAACGTCACCGCTGACCGCTCCGCCACGGCTCCGGCTGCTCCCGACGCACCTGCACCGCAGGGCAACACCCCCGCAACTCTTCAGCCGGGTGACCTTGTCTACGATGCGGACGGCAACATCGTCACCTCGTTCAGCGGCACTGACAACGGCTACGTCGTTCTTAAGGATGGCGACGTCGTGTACAACTCCAACTCCGAAAATGTGACCGCGGAGCGTTCCGGCAACGCGCCGGTAGTTGAGGGCGAGATTGTGAGCTCGACCCCGGTGACGCTGTCCAAGGGTGATCGTATCGTTGACTTCGCTGGCACCGAGAAGCTCGTTGCTGAGGCTGACGGTCAGCTTGCGAACCTCGAGCCGGGCGACCGCGTCGTCGCTGGCGACGGCGTTGAGGTCACCAACGAGCGCAAGGGTGTTGAGGGTGCAAATGTTCCGACCCCGGTGACGCTGAGCTGGGGCGACATCGTTGTAGATAAAGACGGCAACGTCGTGCTGACTGCGAAGGCCAACGGCGAGTACGCCGTTCTCCAGCCGGGTGACAAGGTTATCCCGGCAGGCAAGATCGGTGCTGGCGTGCTTGGCGGCCTCGGTGCTCTGACCCTCGGCGGCATTCTTTACAACGTTGTGAAGAACGCGCAGGGCGAGAACGTGCTGGTCCCGGCAGATCGCCCGGATCAGACCCCGACTGCTGAGGACGAAAAGAAGACTGAAGAGCTCGTGCAGGCGCACGCGGACGAGATCGCTGACCAGGCTGCAAAGCAGAACGCTGCCAACGGCGAGCTCCGTGGTGTCGGCGCCAACACCGGTAACAACGCCTTCGGCAAGGGCCTCATGACCCTGCTGCTGGCTTCCGTGCTTGCTGCTGCGGCGTTCGTGTTCGGCCGCCGCCAGCTGGTCTAAGCCCCCCTTCGATCCCCGCTGTCAAGCGTCTGCGTAGCAAGATGCAACAGCGGGGATTCTTCATGCGCTCACCCTGCGTACCCACATGCTCTGCATTAAATTCAGGCGCATGTCACTGCATCGCCACGCTCGCGCAGCCGTCGCTGCCACCATCGCCGTCGCCCTCGCCGCTCCGTTCATCAGCCCAATCACCGCCACCGCGATCCAGCCCGATTCACTTCCCGAATCCACCCGCCCGTACCTCTATTTTGAAAGCTTCGACGGAGTCCGCAACCCAGCAAAGTTCACGCATCGCCTACCGGAGGGATGGGGCCAGAACGTCACCGGCGTGACCTCCGGCGAGGCCCGCTGGAACGGCTGGACCCTGTCCGACATGCGCAACTGGGTGTGGGCGTCCGGCACCGACGAGCGGCACTACTTCACCCAAGGCCACGACCAGATGGCCATCATCGACTCGCAGCAGCAGGCTCTCGCACCGCGCGATTCGATGAACGCGACGCTCACCTCCGCGCCGATCGACGTCACCGGCACCGGGAGCGTGGCGCTCGAGTTCGACCACCACTACCGCCAGGGTCGCAAGGGCCAGTCGGCGAAGGTCAGCGTTTCCTTCGACGGCGCAGAGCCCCGCACCGTCGCCACCTTCACCGAAAACCGCTACACCCAGCACGAGTACTACGAGATCGACGTGCCCAAGGGTGCCAAGGAGATGCGCGTCGAGTTCAGCTACCTCGGCGGCAACAACGACTACTGGTGGGCGATTGACAACGTCGCTGTGCGTGAGCCCTTCACCCAGCCCGCCGACAAGCCGGTCACGATCATCGACGTCATCTCCGACACCCAGGACGACCCCGAGGACTACAAGCTGGCCATCCGCCACCTCAACGCGATGCCGGACAAGGCGCAGGCGCTCGTCATTAACGGCGACATCGTTGATACCGGCCGCCAGGAGCAGTGGGACAAGTTCATGAAGGCTCGCCGCGAGGTCACCCACGATTCCGGGGTGGAGCTGTGGACCATCGGCAACCACGAGCTCTACGGCCAGGAGCTCGACTTCCAGGTGAAGATGGACCGCTACTTCAAGTACGCCGGCCAGGTCACCGGGCAGACAAAGCCGTGGCAGGAGATCGTGGTGAACGGCACGCCGCTGATCGGCATCAGCACGGAGTACTACCAAGACTCCGACCGCGACGGCAAGGAACCGTTCCAGCGCATCTCCGCCGAGCAGCTCGCGTGGCTCGACGAGCGCCTCGCTCTCTGGGACGCCGAGGGCGTGACCGCACTCGTCTTTACTCACCCGCTGCTGCCGGAAACGGTCTCCATGTCGCACTCCCGCAACTACCAAAACGACTTCGAGGACCTCACCGCGCTTTCCGACGTCCTCTCCAAGTACAACGACCTCGTCCTGTTCACCAGCCACTCGCACGCCTCGCTGCGTCAGCCGAACTGGTGGGGCACAAGGCTTTACGACGGCACCCCGCAAGGCTCCATCGGTTTCCCCGTGTTCAACACCGGCGCCATCCTCAACGAGTACATGCCGCTTGGCGACCACGCCGAGCGCATCACCGACTCCCGCGCCGCCACCGGCCTTCGCGTGAAGATCTACGACGACCGCGTCCGCGTCGAAGCCTGGGACTTCAAGTCCGGCCACGGCCTGACCAACCTCAACCCCGGCAAGCCGGAGATGATCAAGTACCAGGACATCTCGAAGCAGCGCCGCCTCTCCGACCCGACTCCAACCCCGACACCGACCGAAACCACCACGGTCACCCAGACCGCAACACGCGAGGTCCCAACGACGCTCACGTCGACGGTCACCACCGCTGTGCCCACGACTATCGAAACCACGGTTGAAAAGACCCTGGAGACCACGGTCGAGAAGACCGTCGAAATCCCGACCACCGTCGAGACCACCGTGGAAGCGACTGTTACCGCAACGGTGCCCACCCCAGTCCCCACCACGGTGACCTCCGTTATCCCGACGGTCATCTCCACGACGGTTACGAACACGGTGACGACCCCAGTCCCGACGACGGTGATCTCGGAGGTATCGACCACCGTGACAACTGAAATCCCGACTACAGTGACCGAGACCGCCACCGAGACCGTCACCCAGACCACGACCAGGACCGAACCGCAGCCTGCTCCTGCGTCTTCCGGTTCCTCCACCGGGGGAGTGATCGCTCTGTTGCTCGGGCTTTTGGCCCTCGTCGCAGGCGCACTCGTTTACTTCACCCCGCAAATCGAACAGCTGCTGGCGACGCTTCCTGGTTTCTAAACCCGCACTTCCAAACCCCCATTTCTCGAGTAGATTGCTTCGCCCTCGTGCGCGGTACTCGAGAAATGGGGGTTACGAAGTGGGTGTTTAGAAGTGCGGGTTTCGGGGTCGGGGTCGGCTTCGTTGCGACGATGCGGACAGTCGCTAAAAGTAATAAATGAGGCTCATGTGAATTGAGTTGCAAAAGTGTCTTGAATTAACGCGTGAGTATGCGGATCGTCTGCTGCAGAGTCTCAACCCGAAGTTGAGAGTCTTCGTCTGGCAAGGAGAAGAAATACATGAAGCGCTTTAACAAGACCGTCGTTTCGCTGGCAACCGCCGGTGCGCTCGGCTTCGGTGTTGCACCAATCGCATTCGCTCAGGACGCTCAGTTCGGCGATCTGCCGGTCACCGAGGGTGAGGGTGCTCTCGCGGTTGACGCGAACTACCCCGAAAACCCGGTTGACAACACCCCAGGTACTACCGTCAACCTTCCTGAGGGTGCTACTTGGGATGAGAGCATCGCACCGGCACCAAATGCTCCGGCCACCAGCATCGATGAGCTGACCAAGGCTCAGCCCGAGGCGCAGAACACAACTGCTCCTCTCGCGAACGTAGTTTGCACCGACGGTGACGGCAACCGTGTTACCTACCTGCGCCACGCTGATGGCCTGAACTACGTGAAGGACGGCTACGACACCACTGGCGCGCTTCCGGGCGCGGCTGGCGCATACCGTTCCTACGCTGACCTTCAGGCAGACCAGAGCTGCGACCTCGTCGAAGGTGGCGACGTCCAGGGTGCCGTGACCCCGGGTGAGGTCACCACGGATCCGGCTGACATCGCCAAGGCAGTGGCGGCTGTCGTTGGCGCTGGTGTTGGCGCTGCCATCATCATCAACGGCGTGAAGTACTTCCTGAACAAGGACGGCAAGACTCTCGTTGAGACCCCAGAGCGCGTCCACATGGACGCGACCCCGGAGGAGAAGGCGAAGTCTGAGCAGCTGATCAAGGAGAACGCTGCTGAGATCAACAACGCTAACAACGCCCAGAACGAGCGTGGTATCGCTGCCGCTACCGGCGTGAACAAGATCCCGGCTGCGCTCATGACCCTGCTGCTGGCTTCCGTGCTTGCTGCTGCGGCGTTCGTGTTCGGCCGCCGCCAGCTGGTCTAAACACCATCCGCTTTCCCCGCTACTGAACGCCTGGAAGTCAGGCGCAGTGGCGGGTTTTGCGTTTGTGCGGGCGCAATTCCCTAAAACACCAGCTGGTCGAGGAACCGCTGTGCGCGCTCGCTCTTGGGAGCGGCGAAAAACTCCTCGGGGGGCGCCATCTCGACGATGCGGCCGGCGTCCATGAACGCCACGCGGTCCGCGACAGCGCGGGCGAAAGCCATCTCGTGGGTAACCACCAGCATGGTCATGCCCTCGCGCGCCAACCCAACTACGACGTCGAGCACTTCGCGCACGATCTCGGGGTCGAGGGACGCTGTGATCTCATCTAGCAGCAGCGCTTTCGGTTGCATCATCAGCGCGCGCACGATGGCCACGCGCTGCTTCTGGCCTCCCGAGAGCTCGCGCGGGCGGGCATCGGCTTTGGCGGCGAGCCCGACGCGCTCGAGGAGTCCGAGGGCGCGCTCCTTTGCCTCCGCCTGGTCGGCGCCCTGCACCACCTTCGGCGCGAGCAGGAGGTTCTCCATGACCGTCAGGTGGGGAAACAGGTCGTAGGACTGGAACACCATGCCCACGTCGGAGCGGACATCCTTCAGTTTGGTCGAACCCGCTGTGACTTCGCGGCCGTTGACCATGATTTGCCCGGAATCCACCGGCTCGAGACCGTTGACTGTGCGCAGCAGCGTGGACTTGCCGCAGCCGGACGGGCCGATGATGGCAAGGACTTCGCCGGGGTCGACGGCGACGGAGACGTCGTTAAGCGCCTTGTGCCCGTTCGGGTACGTCTTTGAAACGTGGGACAGAGAGATGAGCGACATCTAACTCCACCTTTCTTCCAGCTTGCGCGCGGCGAGCGAGATAGGGAAACACACGAGAAAATACAGCAGGAAGACCACCCCGTAGATCCACAACGCGGCGGAGGGGTAGTCGAAGCGGTTGGCGTCGATAATCTGCTGTGCCACCTTGAGCACCTCAACAACGCCAATGAGGGCGACGAGCGACGTCGTCATGATCATGCGGTTGGTCAGGTTAATGGTGGCGGGTAACAAGCCCCGCAACGCCTGCGGCAGCACGACGTGGCGGTAGAGCGCGCGACCTTCGATGCCGAGCGCCGCGGCCGAAAGGTACTGGTGCCGCGGCACGGATTCAATCGCGGCGCGCACCAAGTCACCGAGCTCGGCAGTGCCCCACAACGTAAACACAATTACTGCGGCTACGCGGGCGTCGAGGTTAAGACCCCACGCACGGGTTGCGTCGAAGTAGACCAGGAACAGCAACACCAGCTGCGGCATGATGCGCACAAACTGCAGGTAGATCTGGGTGACGATGTGGATAATTTTACTCTTGCGCGTCATCGCGACGCCCATCAACGTGCCGAGCACGATGGACAGCGCCATTGACGATAAGGCGATTTGGATGGAGACGCCAAGGCCTTGGAGGAGGCGGGTGAAATTGTTGCCGTCTGCAAGCACCTGGAGATCAGAAAACATTCGCGCGCACCTTCTTCTCCACCTGGCCGGCGATCAATGAAATCGGAAGCAGGATAATGAGGTAGAACGTGACCAGCAGCAGGAGCGCCTCCCGGGTTTCATACGTCTGGCCGATCTGTTCTTTCGCGGTGAACACCAGATCCGGCAGCGCGACGATGCTGACCACAGACGTCTCTTTGATCAGAAAGACAATGTTCGCGGTAATAGCCGGCAGGGCGAGGGCGGCAGCTTGCGGGGCCACGACGTGGCGCAGCGCCTGCATGCGCGACATGCCCAGGCTGAGGCTCGATTGCATCTGGATCGGTGCGACGCCCTCCAGCCCGGCGCGGATCGCCTCCGCCATGTACGCGCCGCCTAGGAGTCCTAGGCCAATGACTGCGCAAGTCTCGCTTTCAAGCACCACGCCGAGCTTCGGCAGACCGAAATACAGAAAGAAAAGCTGCACAAGCAGGGGGGTGTTGCGGAACAGTTCGATGTAGCCCCTGGCAAGCTGGGTGAGGATCGGTAGCTGGAAGAACCGGATACCGGCTACGACGGCACCGATAACAAAGGCCAGCAAAATGCCTTCGGCGGCAACCCTCACGGTGAGGACTGCCGCCGCTGCGTAGACCGGGATGTTCTCGGCGATAACCGAAAAGTCCATGAGCGTCGTGGTTGAAGGCTTAGAGCTGGCCACCCTCGACGACCAAGTCGTCGGCGGAGACCGCGTCGCCGTAGACGGGCTTCAAGGTCTTGTCGTAGGCGTCGTGGAAGAAGTTTTCCTTGCCCAGCTCAACCAGCTCGTCGTTCATCCAGTTGCGCAGGTCGTCGTTGCCCTTGGCGACGGCGCCCGCGATGGTGTCAATGTCACCGAGGGACGGGATGGTGGTGGAGAAACCATCGGTCTTTGCCGCCCAAGCGAGGGCCTCGGTGTTGTCTGTGACCCAGGCGTCCCCGCGTCCGTCGATAAGCGCGTTCGTCGCCTCGGTGTACTGCTCGAACTTGGTCAGCTTCACCTCTGGGTGGTTCTTCTCCAGGTAGGCCTCGGCCGTGGTGCCCTTGACCACGATCACGTTCTTGTCGGCCAAATCCTCGACACTCGTGATCGGTGCGCTATCCGGCGTGACCGCGCCGAGGGACACCTTCATGTACGGGTTGGCGTAGTCCACCTTTTCCGCACGCTCCGGGGTCACGGTGAAGTTGGCGAGGATGATGTCGACCTTGTTCGTGTCAAGGAATTCCACGCGGGAGGCTGCCTCGACCGGAACGTACTCGACGTCCACACCGAGGTCTTCGCCCAAGCGGTTGCCGTACTCGATGTCGTAGCCGGCGAACTTGCCGTCGGAGTCCACGTAACCGAACGGGGACTTGTCGGAGAAGACCCCGATCTTCACTGACCCGGCGTCTTGGATTGCGGCGACGTCGCGGAAGCCGTCGGAGGACGCACCGGTGTTATCGGTGGACTCTGCGGAGCACGCGGTCAGGGAAACCGCGGCGATCACGGACGCGGCTGCAGCGGCGAGGCGCGGACGGTGAGAGAAGAAGGACATGGTGTTTCGCTTTCTGAGACGGGAAAACGGTTCTAAGAACCACTCTGTTCAGTCAAACTACACCACTTGGTACAGAACTGGGAATAGTCGCGTACGCCCTTCCCCGCCGCAACCCCTACCGCACGGGCTCGACGGGGTTGCCCTGCCAGACGGTCATCGGCGGGACGGAGTCGCCGCGCATGACCAGCGAGCCCGGGCCGATGGTTGAGCCGGTGCCCAACACCGCGCCGGGGAGAATGACGGAGTTGGGGCCGAGGGTGGCGGCGGCGTCGATAGTCACCGTGTCGAGCGACATAACGCGGTCCTGGAAGAGGTGGGTCTGCACCACGGTGCCGGGGCCGACGGTGGCGCCTGCGCCCACGCGGCAGAGGTCCGTCTCCGGGAACCAGTACGACTCGACCCAGGCGCCGCGGCCCACCTTGACACCCAGGGAGCGCAGTGCCAGGTTCATCTCGCCGGAGCCGGTGGCCCAGTCGAAGAACCACGGCGCTGCGATCATCTCCACGAACTGATCCTGCAGCTCGTTGAGCCAGACGAACCAGGAGTACAGCGGGTGCTCGGCCGGGCGGTGGCGCTGAACGAGAGCCCACTTAAACACGAGCGTGATCGCTAGGGCCACCGCGCCGACCGCCATCCACAGCAGGCCGCCGAGGGCATAGGCCCACAGGCCGATGCGGCTGAGCAGCTCGGTCAGACCGATCGCGAACAGGGCGACCAGCAGCGCGTGGGCGATGGGGGCGAGCAGGCGCAGCGTCTCGACGAAGCCGCGGCGGGCGCGAAGGCCGGCACTAGGGGCGAAGGTTGCGGCATCGCCGGCTTCGGCCTCGACAGCGACGCGGCGCATGCGCTCCGGCGGGGAGCCCCACCAGTTGGACTTCGCCTTCGATTTCTTCGGCGCGGAGGAGAGCACTGCCACCAAAGAACCCTTGGCCAGCTTGCGGCCAGGCGCGACAATGCCGGAGTTGCCCACGAAGGAACGCTTGCCCACCACGGACTTCTCGGCGTGAATCCATCCGCTGGAGAGTTGGTAGGGGCCGATGAGGGTGTCGTCGGCAAGGAAGGAGTTCTCGCGGACGTCGGTAAGCATGGGCACCACCAGCGCTGTGGAAACCTCTGCTCCCTTGCCGATATGCGCGCCGAGTGAGCGGAACCAGACTGGGGTAAGGCGGCTGGCGTAGAGGGGGAAGAGGCGGGTGCGGGCGGCGTCGAGAAGCCTGACCACTGTCCACAGCCCCCAGCCGCGGGCGGAGCGCACCGGGTACGTGCCGGGTTTGACGGCGAGCTGCGCGAGGCGGACGAACACCCACGTGATCGCGAGGTCGGCGAAGAAGTAGGCGAGGCCGCCTGCGGCGATGGCGAGGATGAACGGTGAGCCGCCAACAAGCAGGAATAGACCGATCCAGATGCCGAAGGCAGCGGCGATGACGGGCACGCCGGCGATCGCGAGTGCCGTGAGGGCGTATAGCGCGACCCAGTAGCGGCGCTTCGGCGGACGTGTGTCGGGGAAGACCTGCGCGGCCTTCGCGGCCTTGCCCACTTTGCGGGCGGGGGAGCCCGCCCAGCGCGAGCCGGCCTTCACAGCCTTGTCGCCGGTGACGGTGGAGCCGGCCTCGATGTAGGCGCTCTCGCGGATTTCCGCGCCGGGCATGAGCGAGGAGCGTGCGCCGACGCGGGCGTCAGCGCCGACGAACACCTCGCCGACGTGCAGCTCGTCGCCGTCGAGCCAGTAGCCGGAGAGGTCGACGCCGGGTTCGATGGAGGCGCCCTCGCCGATGGTGACGAGGCCTGTGACCGGCGGCAACGACTGGTAGTCCACGTCCTTGCCCACGTGGTTGCCAAGCATGCGGGCGATAATTTTGACAAACGGCGCGGCCGAGATGTTGAGTGCGCCAGAGGCGGCCAGCCACTTCTCGGCGGCCCACAGCCGCAGGTGTGTCGCGCTGCCGCGCTTGTACACGCCAGGTTGCAAGCGACCGCGGATGAGCCGCGCGCCCCAGGCGCCGATGGGCACGCGACCGATCGGGGTGCAGAGGATGAGCCACAACAGCAGCAGACCCCACCAGGGTGCCGCGGGGGTGAGCAGGCTGAGCGCGATCAAGGCCCAGGTAATCGCGCTGGCGGCGCGCAGGGTCATGATGGGGATGAGTAGGAGTGTTTGCGCTGCGCGGGTGCCCGCCCCTACGGGTTGGACGGTGCGTTCGCGGGTGGTGGGGGAGGAGATGAGGTGGGCGTCGATTAGCGAAGCAAGCGCCCCTAAGCGCGGATGATCGTAGAGGTCGCGCACCGCGAACGTGGGGACGCGCTCGCGCAGGCGGGTGACCAGGGCGGCTGCGGCGAGCGAGGTCCCGCCGAGCGAGAAGAAGTCCGCGTCCGCGCCGGAGACGTCGACGCCGAGCACCTCAACCCACAGCCCCGCCACCCACTGCTCCGTCTCGGTGAGGCCGACCGCGGCGACCTCCGCCGGCAGCGGCCACGGCAGCGCCTTCTTGTCCACCTTGCCGGAGGTTCGCACCGGCAGCTCGTCCATCACGTGCAGGCGCGGCACGAGCGCGGCCGGCATCACCTCGGCGAGCTCGGCGCGCATCTCCGCGATGTCCAGCGTCGCGCCCGCCTGCGGGGAGACGTAGCCGACCAGCACCTTGTCGCTGCTTGGCAGCGTCTGCACGGCCACGGCGGAGTTGTACACGCCGTCGAGCGCCGCCACACTCGCCTCGACCTCGCCGAGTTCGATGCGCCGCCCGCCGATCTTGACCTGGTCGTCGGCGCGCCCGATGAACGCCAGGCCCTGGTCGGTTACGCGCACGTGGTCGCCGGTGCGGTACGCGCGCGCCCACTCGCCCCACGGGGCGTACTTCTCCGCGTCCTTCGCGGGATCGAGGTAGCGGGCCAGTCCCACGCCGCCGATGATCAGCTCGCCGTCCTCGGCGACCGCAAGGTCCCAGCCGTCAAGCGCCCAGCCGATGGTGACGGGCTTGCCTGGTTCAAGCTTGGCGGCGGAGGCGACCACCGTCGCCTCGGTCGGCCCGTACGTATTCCACATCTCGCGGCCGTTTGAAAGTCTGTCCGCCAGCTCTTGCGAACACGCCTCGCCGCCCACGATGAGCAGGCGCACGTTATCCAGCGCCTCGGCTGGCCAGAGACCGGCGAGCGTTGGCACGGTGGAAACGACGGTGATATCGCGGCGGATCAGCCACGGGCCCAGGTCCTGGCCGGAGCGCACCAGCGAGCGAGGCGCTGGCACGAGGCAGGCGCCGTGGCGCCACGCGAGCCACATCTCCTCGCAGCTGGCGTCGAACGCGACCGAGAGGCCGGCGAGGACGCGGTCGTCAGGCCCGAGCGGCTCGTCCTGGCAGAACAGGCGCGCCTCGGCGTCCACGAACGCGGCCGCCGAGCGGTGCGTCACGGCCACGCCCTTCGGCGTGCCCGTTGACCCGGAGGTGAAGATGATCCAGCAGTCGCTGTCTAGGTCGGGTCCTTTGAGGTCGCTCGTTTGCGGTCGTTCGGCCACGATGTCGAGGCCGTCGTCACTGAACAGCGCGTCGATTGTGGCCTCGCCGAACACCAGCTCGGCGCGCTCATCGGGGTCGTCGGCGTCCACCGGGACGTAGGCGGCGCCGGCAAACAGCGTGGCCAGGATGGCCAGGTATAGGTCCTTCGACCCCGAGGTCATGCGCACGCCGACGCGCGAGCCGCGCCCGATGCCGGCGCTGTTTAACTCGGCGGCGAGCTCCTCGACGTTTGCGACGAGTTCGGCGTAGGTGAGGATCTCGGAGCCGTCGTCAATCGCTGCTGCATCGGGGTGCGCGTCGGCGCTGGCGCGGACGATGTCCACCAGCGTGCGCGGCGGCGGCGCGAGGTGGCCGCGGTTGAGCCCGTTGAGATTTTGCATGCGGACAAGGCTAATTGTGCTCGCCGTTTCTGTAAAATGGTGGGAACTCTCCACGATTTGTGTCGCCCCACTGTTTGTGGGGTGGTCGCGGAGTTGTAGGTCTAGAGTTGTAGTTCTCCGCCAAATCGCAAGTGGGGCTGTTGTTATATACAAGTAGACCTACAACTCCGGAGTCTGGGCAACGGCGCGTGGGGCCCGGCGTAACATCGCAGCCATGACTGGCGACACCTACGTTCCGCGCAGGCCCCCCGAACTGCCGCGGTCGAGCCGCTACGACGCGCAGCAAAGGCGCCGCCCGAACCAGCCGGGCCATGCAAACCGCCCAAGCCAGCCGCGCCGCCCGCGTAAGCCGCAGTGGGTGTACTGGGTGCGCCGTGCCGGGGCGCTGATCATCCTCTTCCTGCTGCTCACGGGTATTTTCCGCGCGTGCAGCGGGCCCGCCGAGCCTGAAACGACGCCGGTAGAGACCACGCAGCCGACCACGACCACCGAAGCAACCACCGAGCAGTCCACACCGCCGCCCACGCACATCGAGGCGGCCAGGCCTGTGGAGATGGTCATTCCCGCCGTGGGCATGAGCGCGAAGTTCGACGACGGCGACTGCCGGGTGGCGGACGGCAAGATTGACCCCGCCGGGCTGTCGAAGGCCTGCGTGTACACCGCGGAGGACAAGCCCTACGAGCTGCCGGGCACTGATGCGGGCGACATTGTGGTGATCGCGGGGCACGCGGCGGCGGGCGTGCCGGCGGTGTTTGACAAGCTGTACAAACCCTCGGAGGACGCGCACACGCTCAAGCTCGGCGACACCCTCTTCATCCGCACCGCCACCTCCGGCGAGTGGTGGCTCAAGTACGTGGTCACCGATCTCCACGAGCCGATGAAGGATGCGCTTGCCGGCGACACCGCCATCTGGGGCACCGGCGCCACCCCGGGCCGGCTGCTCACCATCTCGTGCGTGCAGCCGGCGAACCCGTTCGAGGACTCGGTGCGCAACGCCGTGATCGGCTGGCAGTTTGAGGGCGTCACCGCCGAAGCTGCCTAGTAGAAAAGGACTAGCTTTCCTCTTCCAGGATCGCGCGCGAGAGCTTCTTCAGGCTCTTCAGCTGCTTGTTCGTGGACATGTCTAGCGCGCGGTCCTCGGCGTCGGCGACGTCTTTCGCCAGCGCGCTGTGCAACTTCGCGCCCTTCTTCGTCGGGGTGATGATCTGGCGGCGGCGGTCCTTGGGGTCGCGATCGCGCTTGACCCAGTCGTGGCTCTCCAACGAATCGACGAGGCGCACCATATCGGAGGCGTCGATAATCAGCACTTCAGACAGTTGGCGTTGGGAGAGCGGCTGCTCCATAACGCAGCTCAAAATCCAGTACTCGCGCATGCTGGAGCCGTGTTTCCCCAGAACTCGCTCCACCTCGTCCTTGGTATGGCGGCGTACGCGCTCAATCTGGAACGAGGGTGACTGCGTCAGCGTGCTGGGCAACTCTACCGTCTGGGACATGCAATAAAGCGTAGGCGGAATTGGCGGGCAACGGAAACTATTTGCACAGTCAATTAATGATGTTTGGGGAGTATTTACTCCGTCGGCAAGCCTGCTTCAATCCATGCCGACGTGCCGCCCGCGACGTTGATGACGTTGTCCCACCCGCGCGACTGCTCGAGGTACTCCGCCGCCTGCGCGGAGCGGCCGCCGGAGTGGCAGATGAGGTAGATGTCGCGGTCCGGGTCGATCTCGCCGACGCGCGCGATGAACTCGCTCAAGGGGAGGTTTGCGGCGCCGGTGGCGTGGGTGTGGGTGTACTCGTGGGGCTCGCGGACGTCAATAAGCTGTGCGCCCGCGGGGACGTCGGTGACGTTGACTTCTTTCATGGGAGCCAAGTGTACGGCGCGGGGGCAGATGCTTATCGACGCCACGTGTGACCAAAATCACCCACTAGCCTGGAGGTCTCCGATGGGAGCCCCGCACCTTAAAAACGTCGTATAACGGCAGCTTAAAGGCGGGACCGTTGTTGAAAATTTGATCACCTGCTTAAAAAATCAGCTGCTCGCTCACGTACAGCTTCCTGTCAATTGTTGTCAGAAAATTTTACGGCTAGTGTTTTAGCTATCCGCCGGAGATTGGGCTCCAACCCCCAGAGTCTGGGCGGTGTCGGGAAGCCCCCGGCGACACCGTGCGCCTGAACAGTGAGGACTGTGATGGTGGATAGCGGTATCCGAATTTCAATCGACTGCAGGCTGTCGGCCTGCACCAACCCGAAGGGTTCACACGTGAAAAACCACTCTGTTGCAGTGCGCTCCGTGACGATCGCCGCTGCTGCTGCACTTTCCATTGGCGTGTCCGCGCCGATCATGCCTGCGAACGCGCAGGCCGGTGTTGTTCGCACCGATGGCAACGTCCGTGTGTCGGACTCCACCATCGACACCAGTGCCACCGGTACGCTGACCATCTTCAAGCGCGCTAACCCGGAGAACACTCACACGGCTACCGGTGAGGTTGACAGCACTGCTGAAGGCACTGCGCTTGAGGGCGCAGGGTTCACCCTGTACCGCGTGACCAACGCGGACCTAACCACCAACGATGGTCTCGCTGCCGCAGCAAACCTTACTGTCGCAGAAGCCCAGTATGACAAAAACGCTCCAGTCGGTGGGGCTGAGAAGACCACCGGTCCTAATGGTCAGGCGAAGTGGGACGACCTCCCCGTTGGCGTCTACCTCCTGAAGGAGACCACGACCCCGGAGGGCTACTCCCCGGCAGCTGACTCCCTGGTCTTCGTGCCGATGACCCGCCAGAACGCCACCAACGGCGGTACCCAGTGGCTCTACGACATCACTGCGTACCCGAAGAACACTTCTCAGCAGGAACCGCAGAAGACCGTTACCGACTCCGGTCAGAACGTCGGTGACACCGTCACCTACAACATCGACACCTACGCACAGACCGTTCGCGAAGGTCAGTTCCGCACCTTCTACCGCGTTGAAGATACCCTTGACCCGGCGCTGCGCCTGGTCGAAAACAACCCGGTTATCGTGACTTCGAACCCGGACCGCGCGTTCGAGGAAGGCACCGATTACAACATCCGTACTGCCTGGGTTAACGCACAGGGTGAGGAAGTTGAAGCGGGTACCGAGGGCGCGCGTCAGCGCGTTCGCGTGAACTTCACCAACACTGAAGGCAACGGCGTTAACAAGATCCAGAACGGCGACCAGATCTCCGTCCAGATCAACGCCGAGGTGAACTCGAAGCCGGGCGAGGGCGACCTGTTCAACCAGGCTACCCAGTACCAGAACAACCCTAATGACAGCCAGGCGTATGAGCCTGACACCGACACGCCTCCGGAAGAGGGCACTCCGACCAACGAGGTCCACACCTTCTACGGTGACCTCGAGTTCACGAAGGTGAACTCTGGTCACGAGGGTCTTGAGGGTGCAGAGTTCAAGGTCTTCGGTGTCAAGGGCAGCCAGACCTGTGATGCTCTCGACTGGAAGAACCCGGGCGATAACGCAGCAGAGCAAACCGCCTCCGGTAATGACACCTGGACCTCCGATGCTGACGGCAAGGTGACCATCACCGGCCTGCACGCGAACAACATCGCAAACTTCAACTTGGCCAAGGACGAAGACGGCAACGTCACGGCAACCGAGACCCCGAACGAGTGGACCAGCTACTGCCTCGTGGAGACCGAGTCTCCGGCGGGTTACGAGCTCCTCGCTAAGCCGGTTGCGTTCACGATCACCGCTGCGAACAACGACGGCGTCTGGTCTGTGACGAACGGCAGCGTGAAGGTCGGCAACACCGACAACGAGATCGTCAACCTCGAGGACTCCACCCCGAAGCTGCCGCTTACCGGTGGCACGGGTATCGGCATCCTCGCAGCGCTTGGTGCTCTGATCATCGCGGCTGGTGCGTACTCCGCAAAGCGTCGCTCCGCGTAAGCGAAGCGCGTAAACCCCACATCCCGTAGAACCCAGGACGCGTGAGTGCCTGGGTGGGCGGGTGTGGGTTCAAGGGGGCGTCGTCAAGCACAATGCCCCCTCAGCAAGGAGGAACGGGGAGACCTCTTGCTTTGCACTACCGCCTTCGGGCGGGATCTCCCCCAAGTTTTCTTTGGATAGGTGGTGACCATGACGGTTGTTGAGCAGCCGAAGAAGCAGTCTGCTCTGCTGCCGGTCATCATCATCCTGTTCGGCGTGCTGGTGCTGGTGTACCCGGTTGTAGCGACGCAGTGGAACAACATCCAGCAGCACCGCGTGGCCGACGAGTACGCGAAGATGCAGCAGAGCGAACCCGAAGATGTGCTGCGGAAGGTGTACGACTCGGCGCTGGTGTACAACCAGACCCACACTAAGGGCCCGATTCTGGACCCGTGGCTGACGCGCATCGGCACCGACAACCCGGAGTACGGCCGTTACACGGCCGAGCTGAGCAATTTCCCGGTGATGGCGCGCCTCATCGTGCCGACCGGCGATATTGATCTGCCCGTCTACCACGGCACATCCGACGAGGTGCTGCAGAAGGGCGTCGGCCACCTCTTCGGTACGGACCTTCCCGTCGGCGGCGAGGGTACCCACGCGGTGCTGACCGGCCACACGGGCCTGACCACGGCGACGCTATTCGACCACCTCAAGGACGTCGAGGTCGGCGACGGCATCTACGTGCAGGTCGCCGGCGAGAAGCTGAAGTACGAAGTCGACGAGATCCAGGTGGTCGAGCCGGACGACACGGAAAGCCTGAGGGCGCGCGCGGGGGAGGACCTGCTCACGCTGGTCACCTGCACCCCGTACGGCATCAACTCGCACCGCCTGCTTGTGCACTCGCACCGCGTGCCGATGGACGCGGAGACGACAGTCTTCGAGAAGTCTGCGACCCAGACCCAGTGGTGGATGTGGGCGATCATCGGTGCCGCAGCACTCATTCTCGCCCTGCTGGCGCTGTGGCTGCTACGACGCCGCAAGCAGCGCGAGCAGGAAGTAACAAACGATCAGGAGCGGAAGTTTTGGCCTCACGAACAGTAACGATGGCGCTTGCCGGCGCAATCGCCGTCGGCGCGTGCGCAGCTCCCGCTTACGCTGATACGCGCCCTGTGGTCGGCGCTTGCCGCGAGATCACGGACGCATCGCTCATGCGCGACACCGGCGAGCCGCTCCGGCTTACCGTGCGCAAAACCCAAGCCAACCCGTACGACGAAGGTTCGCTCCCGCCCGGGTCCGTCGAGGGGATCGAGTTCAAGCTCTTTGAGGTTCAGGGGCTTAGCTTGACGACGCCCTCCGGCCTCTCCCAAGCCCAAAAACTCACGCTCGACGACGCACGCGACCTCGGCCTCACCCAGGTTGCGTCTGGCCGCACGGGATCCGACGGCACGATCACGTTCGCCGGTCTGAAGCCCGCGATGTACGTGGTGGAGGAGGTCGCTCCTGACGACGACACCCACGACTACCGCACGTCGGACCCGTTCCTGATTCTCTTGCCGACGTTCGACGCCGACTGCGAAACCACCCACTCCGACACCGTCACCGTGGTGAAGAGCCGCGCGAAGACACCGCCCACGGTCACTACCGTCAGCACCACGCCGCCGAACGTCCCGCCGCCGTCATGGCCGAACTGGCCGCCGGAAACGTCGACAGTGACAACGACGCCACCGACGACTCCCGTCACCACCACCGTGACTGGCGGGCCGCCGGTTACCACCACGGTGCCGGGCGGGCCTGGAACGCCGGGGTCGCCTGGTTCACCTGGGAACCCGTCGAAACCGGGCCGGCCGGATGGCCCGCTCGCGTACACCGGCGCCAACGTGATCTGGGCGCTGTTCGTCGCCTTGGCATTGATCATCGGCGGCGTGCTCTTAGTCCGTCGCTCCCGCGATAACGAGTCCAGCAAACAACCGAAGCAAAGTTAGTGAGTGAGAGGTTCTAGATGATGTTTAGCAACACCGACAGCCGCGAAGCGGTGAGCGGAGTTGACGCAGCCGTCAGCTCTCCCACTCGCGCAGCAGTTCACCGCGCCGTCGCGGTTGTTTCCGCCATCTTCATGTCGGTCGCGCTGATCGCTGGGTTGTCCGTATCTGGGGTGGCTGTTTCTCGGGCTGAGGCGCAGGAGTGCACTACGGAGACTTCGGTGAAGACATTGAAGGTGGATTCCTCGATCCAGTACGGAAGCTCGGCTGCGAGACGGCTCGCTATCTCTGGATTGACGCCTGGGGAAACGGTTACTGAGTTGGAGTTCAGTAACACCAAGAACTCATTTGGTAAGTCCGCGAGCTACTCCAGCATCTTCCGCAACTCTGCGGGAGAACTGGTTCCTTTTAAAAACAACAACTACGGTGACGAGCTTGGGGTCCCGTTTGCCGACATTTCGGGACTAGGCAGCAAGACGCTGACCTACAGGCTGCCGGCGAGTACGACTGCTGGTCCTGCGGGAACGTTTACCGCCGTCGTGCCGATCAGCGACAATAACGCGGCGAACTTCTCCGTACGAGCGACCGTCGAGCGCACGACGTGTACTACCCCTGAACCGGAACCTACCTCCGAAGCCCCGTCGCCGGAGCCGACATCTGAAGCCCCGTCGCCGGAGCCGACATCTGAAGCCCCGTCGCCGGAACCGACCCCGGACACTTCCGAGCCCACAACTAAGCCGACCAGCGAGCAGCCTTCCACGGAGCCGACGTCAACGGCACCTTCGAGCTCGGAGCAGCCTTCTTCCCCCACGCCCACAGAAACGAAGTGTGTCGTGGGCAATATCCCAACGAGCGGCGGCAGGACAAACGGAGCGACCGACCCCGTCGCGAGCGGCGGGTTAAACCAGCAACTCGATTTCTCTTTCGGCAGCTTTAACGGCACCCGCTACCTGGAGAAGTTGACGATAGGCTCCCCATCGAAGTTCGGCTCACAGCCATTTGGGCCGAGTGGCTTGAACTGGCGGTTCGTTCACGATGGCAAGACCTACGTCGCGGGCACCGACTTTATAGTGAGCCCGGCCAACGGCAATGCCACATCGGTATCCCTAGTTTTCACCACTCCCGTGCCTTTGCGTGCAAACTCCTCTGCGCGGGTGTACCTGCCCGTAACCGGACCAAACGGTGCGGCGCCGGTAGTCGCTACCGCATCTAACTGTGAGCCGGAGAATCTGCCGGAGGATCCGCCGACGGAGAATCCCCAGCCGACGGACCCAGACGAGCCGGGTGACCCAGAGATGCCTGCCGAGCCGGAAGAGGCGACCGAACGGCGTGATCCAGCAGTTGGAGAACAGCGACTCACCGTGTCTGCACGAGCGTTCGTCCCAATGTTCACCGCGGGGAGCTTCGATGACCACAACGCCCGAACTAGTACCGACACCCGGTATACGGCCGGCATCCGGTTCGAGCTATGGAACACGAGCAACGATATCGCCGTAGCTCTCAGGGACGGGCCCAGTAGCAAGGTTGATGAGCCGTGGGCCTATTGCGTCACTGATTCAACGGGTGAATGCGACATTTTCGTACCGGATAGCTATTTGGGCGCGGGCAAGCGGTTTTACGTGAAGCAAGTCTCCAATGCACCCGGAACCTTCCACATCGACAAGGTCAACTGGGGTAGATACGGCGCGGCAAACGACCGTTTCGAGGCATACCTGCCAGGACCGGTTGACTCCCACCCGACCCACTCCAGCCGGGGTGTTGTCAAGCCCGGTGGAAAGAACGTCCAAGAACGCTCTTACGAGATTCCGCCTTCGAAGCGTTACGACGGACCGGACGTGAAATCTATCAACTCTAACCGCGACCGCGATGCGTCGCAGTGGAGCTCGTTTGGTTCCGCAGCACAGTCTCTCAACAACCCGCCCCTTTCTCAGGCGCGTAAGTGTCAGGCAAGTGGTGGCCCTAAAATTGCCTTGGTGATGGACGTAACCGCGTCCATCGACGAGAATGGTAGCCCGCAAAAGTATCGCGACGCGGTTTACGGAACGTACGGGTTCTTGCAGTCGCTTCGCGGAACGGGTGCGGAGATCGCTATGTTCAACTTCAACGAGTCTTCGCCTGGACGGGATCAGAACTACCCGGAGCCCCTCTCCGTCGATACGAACATGACGAAGCTGGAAGGGCAGGCAAAGAGTATTCTGCGGAGCTTCAGTAGTGGCACAAACTGGGATAGCGGTCTTAATGCGGTGAAGTCTGCAATTGAGAGTGGCCAGAAGTATGACGAGGTTATTTTCATTACGGATGGCGACGCCAACGGGTACGGCAAGAACGGCAGCGGAGACTTCAACGACGGACGTTCAGGCTACGTGCGGGCAATCGAAGCAGCGATTTACCGAAGCAACGAGATTAAGGAGAAGGGCACACGCGTCGTTTCCATTGGTGTTGGCTCGGCAGAGGACGCCTCCAACTGGGACGGCTCAGGCCAGCTGGAAGCCATCTCCGGTCTGAAGTACGGCGAGGACTACTTCGGCACAGATTGGGACCGCCTTGCCTCCACCCTCCGCGCCGCAGCGAGCCAGGTAACGTGCCAGAACGAGATCGTGGTGGATAAGACCATCGTCGACGAGAATGGGCGCAAGTTGCCCGACCAGTCGCAAGCAACGAAATGGAATGTCGACATCAATGTGGACAATGTCGTTTCCGAGATCAACTGGTCCCACGGTGACGATCCGGTGCAGCCGGCCGTGTTGTCTCCGAACGCTTCGACATCCGACGATTCATTGAACCCGCTAAAGATTCATGATCGCCGGGCGACACCGGACTCGCGTTGGTTCCTCACCTTCTACGGCAACGCAGAGCCAGGTTCTAAAAAGGCAAACCGTGCCGATATCTCGATTTCCGAAGACACGAATAGTCGCGCGGGCTATATCTTTGTTCCGGGCACGGGGCAAAAGAGCACCGGCGGCTACTCCGGACGGGGATCTTGGTACGAGATCCGGAATCTCCGCTACGATACGGTGCTCGAAACGGGGCCGATGACGAGCCCGAATATGAAGTTCCCGGAGCTACCTCAGGACCGGAAGCTGATAGTGCACCTACAGAACCAGCCATCAGTGGCGGTGCATAAAGGCACTGCGCAGAGCGTGGTGAGCGTGAACGCTGACAACACGTGGACCGCGCGCTACGAAGTCCGCGCAAACGGCACTTCTGATTCGAAAACGCGGATCCCGCGCATCACTGACGAACCGGGTTTTCCTGACGGGTTCGAAATTACGAAGGTTGCCGTTGATGGAGAGCCGCGTCAGCTGAAAGACGGGAAGTTTGAGGTTGCCGCTGAAGGCAGCCGCAGCCTGAGCAAAAACGACATTGCCAGCTACACGGTGGTGGTGGAGGGTGTTTATACCCGCAAAAACGCTCAAGGCACGCTCGTACCTCTCGAGACGCTGGGAGACGAGCTGAAATGCGAAGCTGACGGCTCTGACGGCCCGGGGAAGGGGATGTTCAACGAAGTCTTTATGACACCGGATGTCGATGGGCAAGCGAATAACCGGGCATGTATTCCGATTGTGCCGAACCCGCCGAAGAAGCCGTCGGTGGAGAAGACATTCGTCGACGTCACGCCGGTTTCTACGTCCACGGCGGGTGAGCAGCTTGTCACCTTCCGCATCAATGTGAAGGGGGATCCGTCCTCGGACCTTAACTTCGACCTGACAGACCGCACAGCATTCGCACCCGGTATTGAGATTCAGGAGGTGCGGGCGCGCTTCCTGGGTGGATCTTCAAGCGGGAACCCAGGGTTGGGCAGGAGCTTTACTACTCTGACCAAACAAACCGACAGTCAGGGTACGTACTGGAAGGTCGCCAGCGGCACTGTGCCAAAGCAGGGTGTATTCGAGTATGAGATTCAGTTCCGCGTCAAAGGTTTAGACAAGGTACAGCCCGAAGACCGGAAGTGCGAGAGCACCGGAAACAACGACTTCCGCCGGTGGACGCCACAGGAGGGGTTCTACAACCAGGCAACCCTCGGCTGGGGGACAACTTCGAACCGCCAAACCCAGGATGTAGACGCGTGCGGCGACATCGATGTCCAGCCGAAGCTGAGCGTGGAAAAGTCGGTCGCGCAGCACCCGCAGACGGTTACCACTGCGGACGGGAAGCTTCACGACGACCGCTCGACAGGTCTGCAGTACCGCATTGTTGTGTCCAACACCGGCACCGGGCCAGGCACGTACACACTTCGAGACATGCCGCTCTTTGCCAACGGGGTTGAACTACTGAGCGACCACCATGGAATTGTTTCAGCCGAAGTGGTGAACGCCTCCACGGGAAACAAGACGGACCTTAAACTTCCCGGGTATACCGTCTACGTCGACGGGAATAGGAAACTCGTTGGGTTCGGATTCGCGAGGGACCTCGAAATCGCCCCGAACACCTCGCACGTGTACATCGTGCAGGTCGCGTACGGCGAGAAGACCGACTTCTTTAGCAACGAGAATCAGCGGGACAGCGTCTGTGCGTCAACACCCGGCGATGACCGAAAGGGGCTGAATAACAAGGCGCAGCTGGTGTCCGTGAAGAACCCGGCCGCCGGCAATGCAGAGGTACCCGGTGATCCCGGCGAGTACGTTGATTATGCGTGCGCGAACATCCCGCCGGAGCCCTCCATCAGCAAGGAGATCACCAACGAAAAGCTGACGTTGGACGACACCGTCTCATACAACGTCACCGTGAGGAACCCAGATGGCGGTGTCGCCCGGCGTATCGACGTGACCGACATACCGAAGTTTGGAAAGAACATCACGGTTGATCCGAAGTCGGTCAAGGTGGACGGTCGTTCAATCGAATATGAAGCCGGCAAAGAGCTTGCCCTTGGGACGGTGGAGCTTAAACCGGGCGAGAGCAAGACGTTCGTTGTAAGCGCGAAGTACACAGCAAAATCCGGTGAGTTCAATCCTGAGGCAATCTGCTCCACCAGCGACTACGGTTTGAACAACACCGGCAAGATTTACTTCGCGTACTTCCCGGACCGCTCCGCAGGAAAACGCCCGCGTCTTTCGGACTCCGACGACGCCTGTGGCCTCGTGCGGACGGATCTCAAAATTGGAGTGCAGAAGTTCGGTGCGGACAAGGCCGGAAACGTAGAAGAGATTGACCCGACAACGGGTGGGTACCAGTTCGAACTACGCGAAACCGGTCCGGACGCTGCAGCGCCACGGGTTCTGGATGCCGTGGCGGAGACTCAGACCGGGACCCAATTCAACACCGTTGATGCCCCGCTAAAAGCTAACACCGAGTATGAGTTGGTAGAGACCAAGGCACCCGCTGGTTACTCGCTGTTGGCCGAACCCGTTAAGTTCCGAGTTGTCGCCACCGCGGATGGCGTCCAAGTGCAGTTCTATGACAGCGTCAGCCAGAAGTGGGCAAACAAGCTGGTGAATGTATCTGCATCTTCAACGGGGGAGAACGCCGGGTTGCAGTTGATATCGGTGACAGACGTTCACTCCGGGACGCTCCCGCGTACAGGTGGCAACGGCCTGTGGCCCATCACGTTGCTCGGTCTAAGCATCGTCGGCCTGGGCGCCGCGGTTGGTGCACGTAGGAAGTCCGCCTAAGATGCGTAAGCGATGGCGACAGTAAGGACGGAGCGGGTGGGGAGGAAGGGTGCGTCGAAAAGCAACCTCATGCCCGTCCTCCTCATCCTCCTAGGCCTCGCGGTGCTGCTGTACCCGGTGGTGGCGACGCAGTGGAACAACTACCAGCAGACGAAGGTCGCGGAGGATTACCGCGCCTTGATGGATGAAGCGGTGGAGAAGGACCCGGACGCCATGCAGCAGGCGCTGGACGCCGCTCGCGAGTACAACCGCGCGGGCAGGGGCGGGCCGATCCTTGACCCGTGGCAGTCGCGCGACGCGACGGGCAATGAGGAGTACCAGGCGTACCTGCGCGAGCTCTCGGGTCTGCCGGCGATGGCACAGATTGTCATTCCGTCCATCAAGGTGAACCTGCCGGTGATGCACGGTACGAGCGACGAGGTGTTGAACAAGGCTGTTGGCCACCTGTTTGGTACGTCGCTGCCTGTTGGCGGACCGGATACGCACGCGGTGCTGACTGGCCACACTGGTCTGACGAACGCCACGCTCTTCGACAACCTGATCGACGTGGAGGAAGGCGACGCGATCTACCTCGCGGTCTTCGGCGAGAAGCTGAAGTACGAGGTCTACGACATCCAGGTGGTGCTGCCGGAGGAGACGGACAGTCTGAAGACGGTGCCGGGGGAGGATCTGCTCACTCTGGTCACGTGTACGCCGTACGGCATCAACACCCACCGCCTCTTGGTGCACGCGCACCGGGTTCCGATGGATCCGGAGGAGGCGTCGGTGTTTGATGAGGCCGGCAGTCCGGTGCAGTGGTGGATGTGGGCGATCGTCGGCGTCGCGCTGCTAGTTGTACTGCTGCTTGCGTGGTGGCTGCTGCGGCAGAAGAAGAAGCGTAAGGAAGAAGAACCGGAGCCGGTCAGGCATTGGCCCGGGGAAATTCCGGGCGCTGGTTCGAACTAACGTGCCGCCAAGCACTGGTTGACCAGCGCATTCAGCGAGATCCCCTCGGCTGCTGCTCGGATAACCAGTTCACGGTGCAGTGATGGGGAAGTGCGGACGTTGAACTTTCCCGAGTAACGCCGCTCGCCCAATGGCTCCGGGATCGTCTCATTGTTGGACGTCATATCCTCAACGATCTCGGAAAGAAGGTCTGTCAGACCTGCCTCGGCCTCGGTTCGGGTTGGAGCGAGCCAGGAAACGGACGGAAACTCGAGAACAGTTGCAACGAACTCTTCATCCTCTTCAGACCAAAAGGTCTGGAATGTGTATCGGTCAATCTTAGTGCTCATTTACTGCTCCTCTCGCTCCAACCGGTCGATAGCTTTTAACACCTGCCGCACTTGGTAAGCCTTGGCCATTCCGTTCGCGTTCTGAATGTTCACTCGAGGATCCCCTGTCCAAGGGGTCTTATACGAACGGTGTGACGAGCCTGAGTGGGGACGGGGCTCAAAGAAGAAATCGCAAACCTTCTGCAGGTCGGCATATCTCACGTTTGCGGGAGAGCGCCTCATTTGCGCCACGATCTTCGCGAGGTTATCTCCCACAACGAAGATAGTACCGTATGCAGTACTAGGTGAAAAGTTTACCCGCAGCCCCTCCGATCCGTCAGCAAGTCACCATGATGATGAAGAAGAAAAGGAGGTCGACGATGACAACCAAGATGACCGCTGAAGAACGGCGCAGGGAGTGGGCCAAGCTCGCGGTTCGCGCGAGTGAGTTGACTGGAGACCGGTTGCCACCCGAGATCTACGAACGAGCGCGCGGAGACGCAGAGCGCCCCGCTAGCGGTCCCAAGACAAGAAACCGTTAAGCGGGGCGCAACAGGCCAAAGACTAGTTCTCCGTCTTCGCTTCCTTCTCGGCCTCGAGGTTCTCGCGGGAGTTCTGCTCACCAGCGGCCTCGAACGCGTCGAGCGATGCCTTAAGGATCTTCTCGGCCTCCTCGCGGCCGCCCCAACCGGAGCCGGTGACTTCCTTGTTCGGCTCGAGGTCCTTGTAGTGCACAAAGAAGTGCTCGATTTCGTCCTTGACAAAGTCGGAGACGTCGTCAATGTCCTGGTAGGACTCGTAGCGCACGTCGTCGATCACGCAAAGCAGCTTGTCATCGCCGCCGGCCTCGTCGGTCATCTTGAACACGCCGATCGGGCGCGCGATCACGGTCACGCCCGGGAACACCGGCTCGGGGGTGATGACGAGTGCGTCGAGTGGATCGCCATCGTCGGCAAGCGTGTTGTCAATGAAGCCGTAGTCGGCTGGGTACGCCATCGGGGTGAACAGGTAGCGGTCGAGGAAAACCTTGCCGGTTTCGTGGTCGACCTCGTACTTGTTGCGCGAACCCTTCGGGATTTCGATGATGACCTCGATAGCCATGATGCTCCTTTGCTTGTGCGGATGAGACTGGCACTCATCCTAGTCCGGGCGGATCTTCGGGTTCGATCCGGAGCACATCGGCGACAACATGTTCACGCAGGTGCTCGCGCAAGAAGGGGAGGACGAAATCGGCGGTGCCTCGGTCGGTTGTTACAAGGTCAGCCTCGTAGAGACGGGCGCGATAGTTGTAGGCCTGCTGGTCGCTCACGCCGAGACGCTTGGCTACGTCCGTGATCTTGGAAGGCCCGTCATCCAGTGACATTGCGGCAAGGAACCGCCGGTCCTCACTGGAGAGATCGCTTAGCGCGGGTTCATGCACCAGTTGACCCAATTTCTTCCTCGCCTTAGCCACCCCCTCCTGGGCTGCATCAAGCGATATCACCTCGTCGTTAGCAAACCTCCAGGCAAAGTTGCCGATGAGCTGGATCATGAACGGATAACCGCCGGATGCTTCCACGGCATACCGGAGCGCCCGCTCGTCCCACGTTCTGCCCGCTTCCACCGCGGGAACCTCGAGGCCGTCGCGCACTTTTGAGGCGGGAATGGCGCCGAGGTCAATCCTGTTCGCCCTTCTGAGGAACGTAATCGGGTTTCTGCCGTCCTGGCTCGCCAACAACGGTCGGATAGACGTTGGGATTCCCGCGAGAACAACCGCAATCTCGCGGTTCTCGCGCACGAGATGCTGGACCGTCGTGGCGAACTCTGTGATCTCGTGTTGGTGCACGTAGTGGAGCTCATCAATTGTGATAAGAATGCCCGTTGGTTGACCGTTAAATTTATCGCGCTCAGCAACCACGTCCAAAGCTTGTCCGAGGAGGCTTCGGAGGCTGTCTCCGGTGGAACCAGAGTCTTGACTTTCCCGCTTGTAGCGGAGGAAGCTGGGTCCCACGTGCAGACTGCGTTTGGCTTTCGACAACTCAGCGTCGAGAAACTGAACCACCTGCTGCTTGAGGCTTTCCACGAACCCTTCCGTGGCGGTTTCGGAAAATGCCAGCCAACCTTGCCGGGTAGCCGTGTCCTCCAATTCGTTAAGGAGCACCGTTTTACCAACACCGCGAGCGCCAACGAGGAGGGATATTCGCTCATGCGCACCGGGGCCTTCTCGTAGGGCCAATGCAAAATCTTCGATGACCTCGTCCCGGCCCACAAGTAACGGCGGGCTCGATCCCAAAGATGCGCGGAACGGGTTATTCGGCGTGGTCATGCGGTTATTGTACCCAGTTGTGTGTTCTTATGTGGTTTGTGTGGAGTTGTGTATAAACAGGCCGGAACCGATGTGTTCTTGTGTGGTTTGTGTGGAGTTGTGTACTACGATCTAGCCCGATGAAGGTCTGGTCTTGGGTCGTGTCCGCCGCCGCGCTGGCGGCTGTCGGTGGGGTAGCGGGCTTCGGCGTCGCGGCGCACGAGCAGCTCTCCGCGCTCGAGCACGCCCCCGCCTACGCCATGCCGGAGCCCGCGCCCATGCTGGCACCAGCTACAGGAGCTCCAGTAGACAGAGCATTGCTTATCGACGCCCTGTCCAACGCCTCCACCAACCCCGCCCTAGCAGACTTCCACGCCCACATCACCGACGCCACCACCGGCGACGTGATCTTTACCCAGCTCGCGGACGTGCCCTTGCGACCCGCCTCCACCACGAAGGTGCTCACCGCCGCCGCGGCGCTGTATGAGCTCGGCGCCGCCGACACGCTCACCACCACCGCCTACCGCGTCGGCGACGATGTCTATGTGAAGGCCTCCGGCGACGTGTGGATGGACGCGGACGCGCTGGACGAGCTCGCCGCCGCGATCCCCGGCGCGCAGGCCGTCTACGTCGATACCTCTATCTGGGACGGCATGCCGGAGATGATGCCCGGCTGGAACGAGGCCGACATCGACGGCGGATTCGTAGCACCCCTGCAGCCGGCGATGCTCAACGGCGGCCGCGGCTTGGAGGAAGCAACCGGCGACGTGCCCCGCTCCCACACCCCGGCCCTCGACGTGGCCCAGGCTTTGGCTGATCGGGTGGGCGCCGCCCACGTCGACTTCGCCGCCGTTCCCGAGGGCGCCGAGCAGGTGGCCGAGGTTTCGTCGCCAGACCTCATTACGCGCCTTGACGTAATGATGAAGAACTCCGACAACGTCTACGCCGAGGCCATCGCCCGCGAGGTGCGCCTCGCCACCGGCTCGGACCCGCTGACCGTCGTGGCGAACCACGGCTTCGACACCACCGGCTGCGTCGTCGAGGACGGCTCCGGCCTGTCCACGCTCAACCTCATCACCCCGGCGCTGCTGGACGCGATTCTTGCCGACGCCGCCACCAACCCCACCCTCCGCCCCCTTCTCACCACCCTGCCCGTGGCCGCCGGCGACGGTACCTTGATCCACCGCTACGGCGATCTCCCAGGCCGCGGCTGGGTCCGCGCGAAGACCGGCACACTCGACGACACCTCCGGTCTCGCCGGCACCGTGACCAGCGTGGGCGGCAACGTCTACACGTTCGCCTTCCTATCCAACGGTTCCAACATCCTCGACGCCCGCCGCGCCATGGACGAGATGGCCTCCATCCTCCGCGAGTACTAGCGCATGGACCCCTTCTGGCCGCGCCGCTCGCCCCACTTCCTCGCGTGCCGCCGGGCGGTGCGCCCCTTCGCCGGATCCGGTCCCGTGGTCATCGGTCTTTCCGGCGGCCCCGACTCGCTCGCGCTGGTCGCCGCCGCAGCCGCCGAGGGTATCGACGCGACCGCCGTGGTTGTCGATCACGGTCTGCAGGAGGGATCGGCGGACGTCGCAAAGCATGCTTCCGAACAGGCAACCCGCTTCGGTATCCCTGCCACCGTTGTACCTGTGACCGTCGCCGACTCTCCCGACGGCGTCGAGGCCGCCGCCCGCGAGGCGCGTTACGCAGCCCTCTTCGCCGCTGCGCCCGCCGATGTCTGGGTCGCCCACACCGCCGACGACCAGGCCGAAACGCTCCTCCTCGGCGCGCTGCGCGGCAACCCCGCCGGCATGGCGCCACGCGACGGACGCCTCGTGCGCCCCTTCCTCACCATCCGCCGCGCCGACACCGTGGGTGCCTGCACTGAGCTCGGCATCGAGCCGTGGCACGACCCGATGAATAAAGACACTGCTTATCGACGCCCCGCCATCCGCACCTCCATCATCCCTCAACTCAGCGAGCTCATCGGCGGCGATGCCGTCCCAGCGCTTGCCGCCGCCGCCGACCGCATCGCCGCCGACAACCAACTCATCGCCTCTCTCGTCGACCTCACCCCCACCTCCTCGTGCGCTGAGCTGCTGGCGGAGCCGGGGGCGGTGAGGCGGCGTCGATTAGCAGCATGGCTTGTGGAAAACGATGTGCCCGTCCAGCGCGACCAACTTGCCGCCATCGAATCCTTAATCACCGACTGGCACGGCCAGGGTCCCATCAACGTCGCCGGTGGGGCGGTGGCGCGCCGGGCTGGCGTGCTGGTGATGGAACCGTCGGGCGTTTCGGCGCGTCTAAATGGCCATGGGAATGACGACGCAACGCCAGCAGGAGATCCGCAACCACATCGTTGATTTGCGGCGACTCTCGCACGCGCAGGCTACCGAACTGAGTGGCGGGTACACCCGGCTCGATCCGTCGATTGTGTACCCGACAGATATGCTGAAAACGCTTGCCTACCACGAACGCAGGTGGCTCGAGGTCGAAGCGGCCGCGATGACCAGTCGCGGTGCCGTCCTCGTCTCCCGCTCAGCGGCGCGGAAGCTGGGTATGTGGGTGATCGCGCTCGATAGCGAGCTGGTCGAACTCGCCCTGCGCTCCCGGGCGAAATGCCCGTCTCGGGGCAGTCGCCGCAACATCGTCTACCGGCGCAGCCAGTTGTTGGACAGCGAGATTGAGGAAATCGACGGACACCCAACCACCACGCCGTTTCGCACGTTTGCCGACATCGCCCGCTACCACTCGTTCGCCGAGGGGCTTATCGCCGCCGACTACCTCCGCCGCAACGGGTATACGCTTGAGCAGCTCCGGGGGGAAACGATCCGCCTCGGCCGGTTGAAGGGGATCGCAACCGTTCGCGAGTGCGTCGCCCACAGTGTGGACAACTCCGACTCCGCGTACGAGTCATTCGCGCGGGCTTTGCTTATTCAGGCCGGCATTGGTCCCATCACCACCCAGTACGAGATTAACGGCTACTTCGCCGACATCCTTATCGGCAACTGGCTCATCATCGAGATCGACGGCAACGTCAAATACGAAGGCCCCGACGCCGAAGCCGTTCGTCAACGCGAGTTCAACAGACAGAAGCGCATTGGCAACATGGGCTACGTCTTTCTCCGCTTCTCCCCGGACTTCATCCGTAACCACCCGGACGAGTTCATCGCGCAGGTTCGCCAAGCGATCGCCGCCCGCGCGGCAATGTTGGCGAAATAGTCGTGGCCGCGGTTTCGTCGCGCCGCGCCGACCGCGCCGGCCAAATGGTAACCCCCACCTGGTAACTACCAAAAGGTCATTAACCGCCGTCGGCAAAGATCATCTCTTTCCCGCGACTCGGTTAATGACCATGTGCCAGCAACACTTTGGAAGCAACACTCTGCAAGCAACGCTTTGCGCCGTCCCCGCAGCCACCGCCGCAGCAGCCGCCGCACCCACCCCAACCCCGTCACCGCGTCGTTTGTTGATACCCCAGCGATTGAGGTGGCAATATGAGAGTTCACCCGCGTACGAGGGTTTGCCAAACCGAGGGAAGGGCTTTCCATGACTCAGCTGCAGGACACCAAGGACTTCAACGTCCCGGCCAACCGCTACGGCGACGACGTTGAGGCGATCCTCATTCCGGAGGATGTGCTGCAGGCCCGCATCCAGGAGCTGGCGGACATGATCTCCGAGAAATACAAGGACGCGGAAGACGACCTCATCTTGGTCTGCGTGTTGAAGGGCGCCGTCTTCTTCCTCACGGACTTCGCGCGCAAGTTGTCCATCCCGGCGGAGATGGAGTTCATGGCGGTCTCCAGCTACGGCAACTCGACCACCAGCTCGGGCGTGGTGCGCATCCTTAAGGATCTGGACAAAGAGATCCAGGGGCGCGACGTGCTCGTGGTCGAGGACATTATCGACTCCGGCCTCACCTTGTCCTGGCTGCTGCGCAACTTGAAGGGCCGCGGGCCAAAGAGCCTCGAGGTGATCACGCTGTTGCGCAAGCCGGAGGTGCAGACCGCCAAGATCGACCTGCTCGATGTTGGCTTTGACATCCCGAACGAGTTCGTGATTGGCTACGGCCTCGATTACGCGGAGCGGTACCGCGATCTGCCGTACGTGGGCACGCTGCACCCGAAGGTGTACACGGAGCAGACGCAGGAACCAGTCACCGAGACTGAAATCTAGGATTAATGAGCAAAAATCAAAATGTGATGCGGTGGGGCCTGATCGGCGCCACCGTCTTAATCGTCCTCTACCTGTTTACCCTGATCGGGGACGATTCCCGCGCCTTCCAAGACGTGGACACCTCAGTTGCGCTGGAGCAACTCCAAGACCGCAACGCCGAGACGGTGCAAATCGACGACCGCGAGCAGCGCATCAGGATTGAGCTGCGGGAGCCGATTACTGTCGACGAGCGCGAGAACATTGAGGCGGTTTCGGCGCAGTATCCGGCGCGGACGTCGCCAAGCATCTTTGAAGCAGTGCAGGACTCTGGTGCCGACTCGTTCGAAACGAACGTGACGCAGGAGTCGTTCCTGATGTCGGTGCTCGGCTTCATGCTGCCGATGGTCCTGATCTTCGGCCTGCTGACGTACTTCATGTACCGCATGCAGGCTGGCGGCGGCATGTTCGGCATCGGCGCCTCGAAGGCGAAGCAGCTGAACAAGGACAATCCGACCAACACCTTCGCGGACGTCGCTGGCGCGGACGAGGCTGTCGACGAGCTGCAGGAGGTCGTGGACTTCCTTACTGATCCGTCGATCTACGAAAAGCTCGGCGCCAAGATCCCGCGCGGCGTTCTGCTGTACGGCCCTCCCGGCACAGGTAAGACCCTGCTCGCACGAGCCGTAGCGGGCGAGGCGGGCGTGCCGTTCTACTCCATCTCCGGCTCGGACTTCGTGGAGATGTTCGTCGGTGTCGGCGCCTCCCGCGTGCGCGACCTGTTCAAGCAGGCCCGCGAGAACGCGCCGTGCATCATCTTCGTCGACGAGATCGACGCCGTTGGCCGCCAGCGCGGCTCAGGCATGGGCGGCGGCCACGACGAGCGCGAGCAGACGCTGAACCAACTGCTGGTGGAGATGGACGGCTTCGACGGTCGCGAGGGCGTCATCCTGATCGCCGCGACGAACCGCCCGGACATCTTGGACCCGGCGCTGCTGCGCCCGGGCCGCTTTGACCGCCAGATCCCGGTGACCAACCCGGACCTCGCCGGTCGCGCCAAGATCCTGAAGGTGCACGCCAAGGGCAAGCCGCTGTCGAAGGATGTGGACCTCGACGCGCTGGCGAAGCGCACCGCCGGCATGTCCGGCGCGGACCTGGCCAACGTGCTCAACGAGGCGGCGCTGCTCACCGCCCGCATCGGCGGCAACGTGATCACCCCGGACGCGCTGGAGGAGGCGACCGACCGCGTTATCGGCGGCCCCCGCCGCAGCACCAAGGTCATCTCCGAGAAGGAGAAGAAGGTCACCGCGTACCACGAGGGCGGGCACACGCTCGCCGCATGGGCGCTCAAAGACATCGAGCGCGTGTACAAGGTGACCATCCTCCAGCGCGGCAACACGGGCGGCTTCGCCATGACCGCCGACGAGGACGACAAGGGCATGTACACCCGCGACGAGTTGTTCGCGCGCATGGTCTTCGCCATGGGCGGGCGCAGCGCGGAGGAGCTCGTCTTCGGCGAGCCGACCACCGGCGCGTCCAACGACATCGAGCAGGCCACCAAGATCGCTCGCGCAATGGTCACCGAGTACGGCATGTCCAGTGTGCTCGGCGCGGTGAAATACGGCGAGCAGCAAGGCGACCCGTTCTCTGGCCGCGGCGCCGGCGGCACGCTCGAGTACTCCCCGGCGGTGGCTGAGACGATCGACCGCGAGATGCATGAGCTTCTCGACGCAGCCCACCAAACCGCCTACGCCATCCTGTCGCGCTACCGCGACGAGTTGGATCTGCTGGTCACCAAACTGCTGGAGAAGGAGACGCTCCGCCGCCCCGATCTGGAGGAGATCTTCGACACGATCACCCCGGAGCGTCCGGAGCTTCCGCTTCACGACGCCCGCTTCACCCGCCAGGCCGACCGCGAACCTGTCAAGACCCCCGTGGAGCTTGCGATCGAGCGCGGCGAGGAGCCGCCGAAGCGCTTCTCGATCCTCGAGGCGTCGAAGGCGACGCGCGAGCGCCGCCGCCAAGAGCGCGAGGCCGGCAACAACGCCCAGCAGCCGCACCTCCCGAAGCACAGCAAGAAGCCGACCTACGGCGGCCCGACCCCGCCGCCGAACTGGCAGTACCCGGGACAGGGCCAGCAACCCCAAAGCCAGCAACCACGCTGGCCGGAACAGACGGGACAGGCGGAGGAGATCGGCTTCCGCTTGCCCGAGCACGAGCAGCCGGACAACCCGCTGCCGCAGAACGCGCGCGATATGCCGGAGCAGCGCCCTGTCCGCGATGCCGAGGAACTAGAGAACGAAGGCGAGAAGTAGATGAGTGAATTCGACCGCGAACGCGCCGAGGCCGCGATCCGCGAGCTTTTGCTCGCCGTGGGGGAGGACCCGGAGCGCGAGGGACTCAAGGAGACGCCGGCGCGCGTTGCCAGGGCGTACGAGGAGGTCTTCGCGGGCCTGCGCGAGGACCCGACCGAGCAGCTGGAGAAGACGTTCGCGGAGAACCACCGCGAGCTGGTGCTGGTGCGCGACATCCCGATCTACTCCACGTGCGAGCACCACCTCGTGCCGTTCTACGGCGTGGCCCACATCGGCTACATCCCGGGCCCGGAGGGCAAGGTCACCGGCCTGTCCAAGCTCGCGCGCCTGGCGGATCTGTATGCGAAGCGGCCGCAGGTGCAGGAGAGGTTGACGGCTCAGGTGGCGGACGCGATCGTCGATAAGCTGCATGCTTCCGCGGTCATTGTGGTGATCGAATGCGAGCACCTGTGCATGGCGATGCGCGGCATCCGCAAGCCGGGCGCTGTGACCACCACCAGTGCTGTGCGTGGCGGGTTCCAGACGAACGCGGCCTCGCGCGCCGAGGTCATGAGCCTGATCAGGAGCTAGACAGATGGCGATCACGCTCGAACAACTCACCGCGCCGGGCCGCACGACGGTCATGGGCATCGTGAACGTCACCACAGACTCCTTTTCGGACGGCGGACGCTACCTCGACCCGCAAGCCGCCCTCAACCACGCGCGCGAGTTGGTGCGGCAGGGGGCGGACATTATCGACGTCGGTGCAGAATCCACCCGCCCCGGCGCCACCCGCGTGCCGGCGGACGTCGAGGCCGAGCGCGTCAGCACCGTGATCGAGCTCCTAGCCAAAGAGGGATTCAAAACCTCCGTCGACACCATGCGCGCGTCCACCGCACTCGCTGCCGCGGAGGCGGGCGCGCACCTGATCAACGACGTCTCCGGCGGCCTCGCCGACGCCGACATGTACCGTGTCATGGCCGAGACCCAGCTGCCGGTGTGCCTGATGCACTGGCGGACGGACAGGTTTGAGTCGGCGTCTGGAAGTGCCGACCACGGCGGGGACGTGGTGCGCGACGTGCACGAGGTGCTGAAGACCATCACCGGCAACGCGATCGCCGCCGGCGTGGACCCTAAGCAGATCACCGTCGACCCGGGCTTGGGCTTTGCGAAGACGGCCGAGGACAACTGGGCGCTGCTCAACGCGCTGCCGGAGTTCACCGAAGGCGAGTTCCCGGTGCTGGTCGGCGCGAGCCGCAAGCGCTTCCTCTCCGCTATCCGCGCCGAGCGCGGGCTCGACCACGACCCTGTTGCCGCCGACCCGGCGACCGCGGCCGTCACGGCGCTTGCGGCGCAGGCCGGCGCGTGGTGCGTGCGCGTGCACGAGGTCGCCGTCTCCCGCGACGCCGTCGACGTGGCCGCGAGGTGGCGCAATGGCTGACCGGATCGAGATCAAGGGGCTCAAATTCCACGCCAACCACGGTGTGCTCGCCCACGAGACGGAGCACGGCCAGGCGTTTTCGCTGGACATCACGTGCTGGCTCGAGTTCGCTGGGGCCGCCGCAACGGACGACCTCACACAGACCGTCAACTACGCGGAGCTCGCTCAGCTCGCACATGGCATCGCCACCGGCACGCCGCGCCAGCTAATCGAGACCGTGGCCAGCGAGATCGCCGACACGGCGCTTGCCCGCTTCCCGCAGCTACACGCCGTCGAGGTCACGCTGCACAAGCCGCACGCGCCGATCCCGCTCGTCTTTGACGACGTCGCGGTGGTCGCCCGCCGCTCGAGGAACCGGCGGTAGCCATGCGGGCAGTGCTCTCGACCGGCTCGAACATCGGCGACGCCCGCGCGCACCTCGCCACGGTCGTCGAGGCTTTCAACCCCATCGCCCAAAGCTCGCTCTACGCCACCGCGCCGTGGGGAGGCGTCGAGCAGCAGGATTTCATCAATCAAGCACTGCTTATCGACGCTCCCTTCACCTCCCCCCACGCCCTCCTCGAGGCGTGCCAAGAACTGGAGCAGCGCGCCAACCGCGTCCGCGACGTGCGCTGGGGCCCGCGCACCCTCGACGTCGACATCGTCGCGATCGACGGCATCGAGTCGGACGACCCGGTGCTCACCCTGCCGCACCCGCGCGCGCACCTGCGCGAGTTCGTGCTGCGCCCGTGGCTGGAGATCGACCCGCACGCCACGCTGCACGGACAGCCCTTGGAGTACTGGCTGGAACGCCTCGAACCTCAAGGCGTGAGGAGGCTCTAAGGCATGAACCAGGGCATGAACCGCACCTCCATCCCGGGCCTTGCCGGCGCCGCCGCGTTTACGGCGGCCGCGGCACTGATATTGGTGCGCAGGTATTACTCCGCGTTGGCGTCGTTAAGCCTGCTCTGGCCCTTGAGCCTCTGGATCGCCGCGTTGGTGTGCTTCTTCATCGCCCACATGGTGAGAAAGCGCCGCGAGGAGGGCGGCGTTGGCTTAGACCGCAGCCAACTCAACCCGATGATGGTGGCCAATTTCATGGTCTTCGGCAAGGCGTGCGCGTGGACGGGCGCGCTGTGCGGCGGGGCCTATGCGGGCCTTTTGGCCTACGTTGTCCCGAGGATCGGGATGCTCACCGCGGCAGCCGAAGATTTTCCCTCGCTCGCCTCCGGAGCGCTCGGCGGCATTGTGCTCGCCGCGGCGGGTGTGGTGCTGGAGCGCGCTTGCGAGGTGTCGCCACCTGCATCGGGCGAGGGCGCAAGCTAAGGTGAACGCCATGAATGACCGCAATTCGGGAAACTTTTGGGTAATTGCCCCGTTCGTCCTTGCCGTCATTGGCACTGTGGTCATGCTGTTCACCAACTCGGCCAACGCGCTGAAGATCGCTCTCATTTTCGCGCTGTGGGCGGCCGCCGCCGGCATCCTGGTGATTGACCGCGTGCGTCGCGACCGCGACCGCGCGGTTGCCACATTGTCGGAGCGGGAGGCGGCGCTTGCCGACGCCAACCGTCTCCTCCAGGAGCGCCCCCAGGTCGCCGCGCCAGCTCCCGCCCCGGCGCCGGCGATGGCGTCCGAGGACGTCGCGTTGCTGCGCCAGCTCCAGGAGGAGATCCAGGCGCTGCGCACGCAGCTTGAGGAGATGCGCGGCGAGGTCTTCGAGTACGAGCCAGCCGCCGTGCGCGCTTCCGCCCGCCGCATCCAAGAGCTGGAGCCAGAACCCAAACCCGAGCCCAAACCGGAACCCAAACCAGAACCAAAGCCCGAGCCCAAGCCGGGCCCGTCCAGCGACGATACGATGCGCATCACCCGCGTCACCGCCCCGAAGCCCGGCACGACCCGGCGCACCCGCCCGGCGGGCGCGCCGAGCGCGGAGGCCATCGCTGGCCGCCTGGGCCAGCAACCATCGCGCGAGCAGCCCAACCCGCTGTCCACGCTGATCAGCGAGCGCGCGCAGGAAGCAACCGAGGCGCCGAAGGTTGAAAAACCCGAGCCCCGTGGTGGGCGCCGCCGCCGCGACGAGGCCGGCGAGGGGTCGCTGTCCGTGGCCGACCTGCTTGCGCGCAGCCGGGACGAGGACCGTTAAGTAGTGCCACCTCGTCTTACTGTCGGGGCGGTCTTCGGGCCGACTCCGCTCGCGGTTGAACTCGAGCGCGCGAGTCACCTTGTGAGCCCGGTGGACTCCATCGAGCACGTTGATTTGGTGTTGCTTGATGGGGAGGCTGGGGAGGTTGTTCGGGGCGTCGACAAGCTGAAAGCCCAAGCGCGGGACAAGCAAATGTTCCTGCACACCGCGTTGGGTGCCGGGGCGCAGTTGCTTGATGATGTCGAGACGTCCGGCGCCATCGTCATGTGCGCGTCGAACCTCTTCGGCAACGTGTGGGTGACTTCCGCCGCGGACGAGGTCGGCGAGACGATCGTCGGGCTCATCGTCTCCGAGATCGGCGGCACGAGCATCCCGATCTCGGACACGCAGCGGCCTGCCCTGGTGGCGGCCCAGCGCCTGCGCGCGCTGGAGAGCGTGTTGCGAAACGACGCAGCCGACATCCTTCGCGACACGCTGCCAACCTTCGACGTGTTCGAAGCCGGGTACATGGCGGCACCGTCCGGCACGGCGGGCCCGATCGCCGTGGAGGAATTGGAGTGGGTGGTCTCAGCCGTGGGGGATGAGCAGGTGCGCGCCCTGCTCCGGGACGTCGAGCGGCGCCGTGCCGAACAGGAAAGGAAGCAGTAAATGGCGTTTGAACCGGGCCGAGCGGTGGTGGTGACCGACGAGGCGCAGCTCGCGCAGTACGGGCGCGCGTTTCGCAAAGTGGGTAAGAAGATCGCGCTGGTGCCGCTGGGCGAGGCCGTGCACGCGGGCCACGTGGAGCTGATCCGCGCGGCGAAGTCGCTGCTCGGCGCGTACGTGTTCGTGACGTTTTCCGGCGGCGAGGTGCCGGAGCTGTTCGCGCGCGAGGGCGTGGACGTGGTGTTTCACGGGCAGATCGACACTGCCGCGCGCATCGAGACCGGTCTGGACCACCTTGAGGACCCGGAGCAGATCGCGGCGGAGACCGCGCGCATCGTTGCCGCGGCGAACCTCGCCCACGCCACCGACTTGGTGCTGGGAGAGAAGGACTTCGAGCTGCTCGTCGCGGTGCAGCGGGCCGTGAGCGCTTTGCGCATGGAGGTCAAGCTGCACTCGCTGCCCACGGTGCGCCTGACGGAGGGCCTCGCCATCTCACTGAGCAACCAGCGCTTAAGCCCCGAGGACCGCGAAGCCGCGCTCGCCCTTTCCGCCGCGTTGACCGCGGGTGCCCACGCCGCTGAGCACGGCGCCGAGGTGGTGCTCGAGACCGCCCGCGGTGTCTTCGAGGCCGCCGGGGTGACGCCTGCCTACGTGGAGCTGCGCGACCTCGGCTTCCGCCCCGCGCCCGACAAGGGCGACGCGCGCCTTCTCGCCGCCGTCGACTTCGGCGGGGTGCGGCTCATCGACAACGTGGGCCTGCCGCTCGGTGTGGGCTTTAAGTATGTCGGGGACGTCTAAGCCGCCTGCGCTAGACTCGCTGACATGTCTGCGCCCCTGATAGCCGAGATCTTAAACGGCCGCTACGGTTTCGACTTCGCCGCCGATCGCATCACCGAGATCGGCCGCACGCCCGCCTCGACCCTCTTCGAGGCGAACAACGACGAGGGCGCGGCAGTGGAGATCGAGGTCTTCGACGCACCCATTGCGCAGGACACGACCACCTTGGACGAGGAGTTTGCCAAGGTCCAGGCGCCGGGCGCGTTTCGGCCGAGGCACGCCGGCCTGCTTGACGACGGCCGCGTGTACATCCTCCGCGAAGCCTCCGTCGGCACGCCGTTCTCCGACCTGGTGGCCGCGAAGAAGCAGGCCGGCGAGCAGTTCACCGACGCCGAGACACGCGACCTGCTTTCCTCCGTGGCCCAGGCTGTCGACGACTACAACGCCGCCGGCCACCCCGAGTTCCTCGCCCGCTCGATCGCGGCGAAGCAGCTTTTGGTGCAGCCGTCGTGGTCTGACATCCCGGTGAAGCTCGCCCTTGTCGGCCCGAGCCCGGAATCGGCGGCAGCCGAGGACAACCTGCACGACTTCTGGAATTTGGTCGCAGACGTCACCGGCCGCCCGGTGGACGAGGAAGCGGCGGCGAAGAACGCTACCGCGCTCGGCTACTTGCAAGACGTGTGCGCCTCGGCCGCGGATAACGTCACCGGCCCGGGCTCAGGCCTTGTCGCCCCCGGCGACCACGACGGCTACCGCCGCCCGCCCGAGCCGTACCCGGCAGGCTACGTGCCCCCGGCACCGGAAAAGGAAGCGCGCAACCCGTGGCCGTGGATCATCGGCGCGCTCGCCATCGCGCTGATCGCGATGGCGCTGGCCTGGTACTTCACCACCCAGCGCGGCGAGGAGTGGTCCGTGGCGGAGAAGGACATCGCGGCCGCTTACCCGGAAATCGTGTCCAGGAAATCCGGCCAGCGCGGTTGGCAGGACTTAAAGTGCGAGTCCGCGGCGCCCGACGCCGGCCAAGAGGCCAAGATCCGCTGCGCCGGCGAGGAGTTGGGCGTGTCTGTGGCCAAGTACCCGACCGAGGCGCAGCGCGACGAGGAGCTTCCCGGCCAGCAGTACGCCACCGTGCTGGGCTCGGGCGAGTGCATGATCGAGGACTACGAGATCCCCGACGCCTACCCGCAGGCTTTCGCCATGGCGCCGCGCGATAAGGGCCAGTACCTGATCGTGGTCAACGGCTACGACGCGGAAACGGTGCGCTTGGATCTGCCGGTGTGTGAGTAGGACACCCACGGCCGACGGGCTACGATTGTCGGTCGTGATGAACCAGCAGCCGCAGAACCAGACCCAGGACTTATCCGAGCAGCAGCAGATTCGGCGCGCGAAGCGCCAGAAGCTGATTGATGACGGGCGCGGGGCGTACCCAGCCGAGGTCGCCCGCACCATCTCGCTGAAAGACCTGCGCGCGAAATACCCGGATTTGGAGCCTGGCCAGGAGACCGAGGACGTGGTCTCCGTTGCGGGCCGCATCATGTTCCAGCGCAACACCGGCAAGCTCTGCTTCGCCACGCTGCAGGAAGGCGACGGCACCCAGCTGCAGGTTATGGTCTCGCTGGCAGAGGTGGGCGAGGAGTCGCTCGCCAGCTGGAAGGCCGACACCGATCTCGGCGACATCGTTTCCGTCACCGGCCGCGTGATCGCGTCGCGCCGCGGAGAGCTCTCCGTCCAGGCCACCTCGTGGCAGATGGCGTCGAAGGCGCTGCGCCCGCTGCCGGTCGCGTTCGCCGACATGAACGAGGAGCAGCGCGTCCGCCACCGCTACACCGACCTGATCATGCGCGAGGCTGCCCGCGACAACGCTATGACCCGCATCAAGGTCATCGCCGCGGTGCGCAAGTACCTCACGGGCTTGGACTACGTAGAGATTGAGACGCCGATGCTGCAGACGCTGCACGGCGGCGCCGCGGCTCGGCCGTTTGTGACCCACTCCAACGCCCTCGACATCGACCTTTTCCTGCGCATCGCGCCCGAGCTCTACCTCAAGCGCGCGGTGGTCGGCGGCATCGAGCGCGTCTTCGAGATCAACCGCAACTTCCGCAACGAGGGCATCGACTCCTCTCACTCCCCGGAGTTCACCATGCTGGAGACCTACCAGGCGTGGGGCACCTACAAGGACGGCGCGGAGATGATGCAGGGCTTGGTCAAGTTCTGCGCCCGCGAGGTGTTCGGTTCGGAAGCAGTCACGCTTGCCGACGGCACCGTGTACGACTTCTCCGGCGACTGGAAAGTCCTCGACATGTACTCCTCGCTCAACGAAGCCCTGCAACGCAAGTTCCCGGGCCAGCCCGAGGTTACCGTGGAGTCCTCGGTGGACGAACTCAAGTCCATCGCCGCCGCCATCGGCCTGCCGGTGCCGGAGAACGCCGGCTGGCTGCACGGCAAGCTGGTCGAGGAGATCTGGGAGCACCTGTGCTCCGACCAGCTCTACGAACCGACGTTTGTGGTCAACTTCCCGGTGGAGACCTCGCCGCTGACCCGCGACCACCGCGAGAAGCCCGGTGTGACTGAGAAGTGGGATCTTTACATCCGCGGCTTCGAGTTGGCCACCGGCTACTCCGAGCTGGTGGACCCGGTGATCCAGCGCGAGCGCTTCGAGGATCAGGCCCGCCTCGCCGCCCACGGCGACGACGAGGCGATGGTGCTCGACGAGAACTTCCTCGCCGCCATGGAGCAGGGCATGCCGCCGACCGCGGGCTGCGGTATGGGCGTGGACCGCCTGCTGATGGCGCTGACCGGCCTCGGTATCCGCGAAACGGTGCTCTTCCCGCTGGTCAAGCCGGAAGCGAACTAGGGCTTTCTACCCGAAGGCCCACACAGCCTTCGCGCCGTCGGTGTTGGTGGCGATGATGACGAACTCGTCCCACTCGTAGATAGCGTGTTCGCTTTCGCCCTGGAAGGTTTCGGTGGCGCCCACGTCGAGCGAGAAGCTCGCATCTCTTTTCAGAGCGACCTGGTCGCCGTTCGGGTACATCGCGACGAATTCCTCCGGCAGGTAGAACGTTGACGTGCCGGGGGTGTCCTTGTTTCCGAGTGTGAACGCCGCCTCGTAACGCAGGGTGCGGTCCTCAAACCACGCGTTGGTGAACGTGAACTGGGAGCCGTCGAACTCCTCTTCCGGCACCTCCACGGTCTCACCCGGCGCGAGCGCCACCTCGCGCGCCTCGCGGTACGCGTCGGAGACGGCCGAGACGGGCTGTACCGCGACGTCCTTGTACTCAGGCGCGGAGAAGTCGAACAACCCGCGCTTGTCCGAGGAGAACTGGTATTGGTCGGCCAGGTTGTCCAGCTGGTTGATCAGCGGGTTCACCGCTTCGCACGGCCCGTCGACGGTGATCGAGACTTCTTTGTACTCCTCCCTCGTGCTCACCACGACGCACTCGGCGCCGGTCTTGGTGGTGTAGGCGACGGCATCAAGCGAGCGCGGCGCGGCGGCCTCGCGGTACATCCAGTTGTGGTGGTGGATGTCGGGCTTGAACTCCCCGCTCGGGCGGTGGTGCGGGTCGAAGGTCACGGCAAGGGGAAATCCCTCCCCGGAATCAATCAACCCCTCGCAGCCGCGCGTAGACCAGTCCACGCTGCGCATGCCGACGCTGCCGTAAAACTCGTCGCCGAGGTTGCAGGTCTTCAGCTCGCCGGCCTCGAAGAACTCGTTCACCTCCTTGTCACTCCAGCCAAGCGGACCCGCAGGCACGTCGCGCACCTGTTGGAAGGCGAGCAGCCCGCCGAAGACCACCACAATGGCGCCGAGCACAGACCCGACCGCGATACCTGCGGTGTTGCGCTCCTTCTCCGGCTCGGGCTGCGGCGCTTGGTTGCTGTAGACATAGGGAGAGCCGGCGAACGGCTCGTGTTGCGGGGTGTCGTAGGGGTTGGTCATAACAATCCATCATGCTCTACGGCGGTTGCGGGCGCGTGCGTTACTATCTCGCCATGGCCCACTACAACCTCTACGACTCGATCGGTCTGGACTCCTCGAAGGACACCGCCGCGCTGGCTGCGGAGATCGACGAGCGGATCCGCTCCGGCAACACGTGGAACCGCGGGGGCATTGAGGAGCTGCAGGTTGCAAGGGCAGTTTTGGGCAACGCCTCCAGGCGCGCCGCCTACGACCACAAACTCTCAGACCCCCACGCCCCAGACGTGACGGTGGATTCGCTGCGCCGGTTGGCCAACGTGAACTTCGACGCCAACCCCGCCGCCCCCGCGTACCAGTACAGCCCCAGCACAACACAGCCCGCCTCGCCCGCGCCCGCCCCAGAAACGAAGAAGCGCCCCGTGTGGCCGTGGATTGCCGCGGCAGCAGGTGTACTCGCTGCAGCCGGCGGCGGTTTCTGGTTCCTCGCCAACTCCGGAACTGAGTGGGACGAGACGCACGCGCAGGTCGCAGCCGACTTTCCCGCGCTGATCGCGGAGAAAGACGGCGGCAAGGGATACCTCAGCATGACGTGCACCTCCCGGGAGACCGAGGGCGAAGAGGAAGCGAAGATCCGCTGCGAGAACGCCGAGATCGGGTTGAATATCTACCATTACGGCTCCGCCGAGCAGCGCGACGCTGTCGTCGGCGGAGGCGAGCCGGAGTTTTACGGCAACGACGTCTGCCAGTTCACCGCAGTCGAGATCCCTGACCAGGCTTACCCCACCTACTACATCGCGCCCAACGGGGACTGGGATACCTACTTGCTGCTGCTCAACGGCGAGGACGCCGAAAAGATGAAGACGCGCCTTCCCATTTGCTAGCTAAGGTTGAACCTTATGAGCTCCCCCTACAACTACAGCGGTTACCAGCCCCAGCACACACAGACTCAGTACGGCCAGATGGAGCCGTACAACGCCTACACCCCGCCGGTGGGCGTGAAGCAGAAGAGCAAGGTGCTCGCCGCTGTGCTGTTCTTTGTGCTCGGCGGCCTCGGCGTGGGCAACTTCTACCTCGGCCAGACCAAGCGCGGCGTTTTCACGCTCCTGCTCTCGCTGTTTGCGGGCTTCTGCTTTCTCACTATCTTGCTCATCCCGCTCGCGTACTTGATTGAGGGCGCGCTCTTCCTCGCCATCGTCGCGCAGATCATCTTCGTGCTCACCGGTTCGCTCGGCTACGACCGCGACGGCGACGGCGTCCCGCTCCGCTAGTTCTTATGGCGGCGCGCACGGTTCTCCGCGGCATCGGGGTCTCCACCGGAGCGGTGGTGGGCCCGGTGGCGGTGGTGGAGGGGCAGGTGGGCGTCGATAAGCATGAAGCCCCTTGCGCCGATCCTGAGCTGGTGCGGGACGCGCTCAACCAGGTGGCGGAGGGCTACCGGAGCCGCGCCGGGCAGGCAAACTCGGACACGGCGCGGGAGGTGCTGGCGGCGACGGCGGCGCTGGCAGGGGACCGCGCGCTTGCAAAGGCCGTGGACAAGCAGCTCGCCCAGGGCGCTGGCGCGACGGCTGCGGTTTATGAGGCCGTCGAGGTCTACGCCGCGAAGTTCCGCCAGCTCGGGGGCACCATGGCGCAGCGTGTGAGCGACCTGTACGACATCCGCGATCGCGCTATCGCCCACCTCCGCGGGCTTCCCGAGCCTGGCCTGCCCCCGCTCACGCGCCCCGCAATCCTCGTCGCCAAGGACCTCGCGCCCGCCGACACCGCCACGCTCGACCCGGAGCTGGTCCTCGGCATCGTCACCGAGGAAGGCGGTCCGACATCGCACACCGCGATCCTCGCGGCGCAGCTGGGCATCCCGGCGGTGGTGCAGGCAAAGGGCATCAAAGCACTGCTTGCCGACGCCCCCCTCATCTCCCTCAACGCCCACACCGGCGAAGTGGTGATTTCCCCAACCGAGGTCGACGTCCGCGCCCTCCAGGACGGCGAGCGCCGCCGCCTCGCCGCGTTCACCGCTGCTTCTGGTTCGCGGGCGCCGGTCGCGCTGATGGCCAACATCGGATCAGTGCGCGACGCTTCTGCCGCGCCCGGTGCCGATGGTTGCGGGCTCTTTCGCACCGAGTTTCTTTTCCTCGACCGCGACTGCGCCCCCGGTCTGCAGGAGCAGACCGAGACCTACACCCGGGTGCTGCGGGCGTTCGGGCCGCGGAGGGTGGTGGTCCGCACCCTCGACGCCGGCGCCGACAAGCCGCTGCGCTTCGCCGACCTCGGCGCGGAACCCAACCCCGCGCTCGGGCGGCGCGGCATCCGACTCGCGCAGGCGCGCGAGGATTTGCTGGACGTACAGCTTGAGGCGCTTGCCAGGGCTTCGCGCGCCGTGCCCGGCTCGCAACTGTGGGTGATGGCGCCGATGGTTGCCACGGTGGAGGAGACCCGCTGGTTCGTCGAACGCGCCCGCGGATACGGGCTCGCGGACGTCGGCGTCATGATCGAGACACCCGCGGCGGCGCTTACGGCGGCGCAGATCCTCGAGGCCGCCGACTTCGCCTCGATCGGCACCAACGACCTTGCGCAGTACACGATGGCCGCGGACCGCATGGCGGGCGAACTCGCGCCGCTTCTTTCGCCGTGGCAGCCGGCGGTGCTCACAATGATCCGCGAGGCTTGCCGGGGCGCCGAAACCCACGCCAAACCCATCGGCGTGTGCGGCGAGGCCGCCGGTGATCCGCTGATGGCGCTTGTTCTTGCTGGCCTCGGCGCAACCTCGCTGTCGATGGCCCCTGTCCGCATCCCCGCCGTGCGCGCTGCCCTGCACGCCCACGGCTTGCAAGCCTGCCGGGAGATGGCGCGCGCCGCTCTCTCCGCGCCCACCGCCGACCTTTCGCAATCAGCTGCCGCTGACCTGTTCGCTACTGGCGAACATAGCCGCTGAGCTGGCTTGATTTGGCTGCAGCCGACAGTGTGTGCGGAAAGCGGGGAAGTTGTGTTGGGCCCGCGCGTTATGGTTGTGGACAACTGATTTAGGGACTGCTTGAAAAAGGGGTAGCCACATGTTTGAACGGTTCACCGACCGCGCCCGCCGCGTCATCGTCCTCGCCCAGGAAGAGGCTCGCGAGCTCAACCACAACTACATGGGTACTGAGCACATCCTCCTCGGCCTGATTAAGGAGGGCGAGGGTGTCGCCGCCAAGGCGCTCGAGTCGATGGGCATCAATCTCGAGGACGTGCGCCGCGAGGTCATCGACATTATCGGCCACGGCACCCAGCCCGTGACCGGCCACATCCCGTTCACCCCGCGCGCCAAGAAGGTTCTCGAGCTCTCGCTGCGCGAGGGTCTGCAGATGGGCCACAAGTACATCGGCACCGAGTTCCTCCTCCTCGGCCTCATCCGCGAGGGCGAGGGCGTTGCAGCCCAAGTGCTGATCAAGCTCGGCGCCGACCTGCCGCGCGTGCGCCAGCAGGTGATCCAGCTGCTGTCCGGGTACGAGGGCGGCGACGGCCAGAATCCGGAGATGCCGCAGCAGACCGCCGGCGCCGCAACCGCAGGCCCCGGTCCGCGCGGGGGCGGGCAAGGGGAGCGCTCCAACTCGCTGGTGCTCGACCAGTTCGGCCGCAACCTCACCGCAGCCGCCAAGGAGGGCAAGCTTGACCCGGTGGTCGGCCGCGACAAGGAAGTGGAGCGCATCATGCAGGTGCTCTCCCGCCGCACCAAGAACAACCCGGTGCTCATCGGTGAGCCCGGTGTGGGTAAGACCGCAGTGGTGGAGGGCCTCGCGCTCGACATCGCAAACGGCAAGGTGCCTGAGACCCTGAAGGACAAGCAGGTCTACTCCCTCGACCTCGGCTCCCTGGTGGCGGGCTCGCGCTACCGCGGCGACTTCGAGGAGCGCCTCAAGAAGGTGCTCAAGGAGATCAACCAGCGCGGCGACATCATCCTGTTCATCGACGAGATTCACACCCTCGTCGGCGCGGGCGCGGCAGAGGGCGCGATCGACGCGGCTTCGCTGCTCAAGCCGAAGCTCGCCCGCGGTGAGCTCCAGACCATCGGCGCAACCACGCTGGACGAGTACCGCAAGCACATTGAGAAGGATGCGGCTCTTGAGCGCCGCTTCCAGCCGGTGCAGGTGGACGAGCCGAGCGTCGAGGACACCATCTTGATCCTCAAGGGCCTGCGCGACCGTTACGAGGCGCACCACCGCGTGTCCTACACCGACGACGCGCTGAAGGCCGCCGCTAACCTCTCGGACCGCTACATCAACGACCGCTTCCTGCCGGACAAGGCTGTCGACCTCCTCGACGAGGCCGGTGCACGCATGCGCATCAAGCGCATGACCGCCCCGGAGGCGCTGCGCGAGGTGGACGACCGCATCGCGGAGGTGCGCAAGGAGAAGGAAGCGGCGATCGACGCCCAGGACTTCGAGAAGGCCGCGGGCCTGCGCGACACCGAGCGCAAGCTCGGCGAGGAGCGCTCCGAGAAGGAGAAGAAGTGGCGCTCCGACGACCTGGAGGACATCGCCGAGGTGGGCGAAGACCAGATCGCGGAGGTGCTGGCGAACTGGACCGGTATCCCGGTGTTCAAACTCACCGAGAGCGAGTCGTCCCGCCTGCTCAACATGGAAGACGAGCTGCACAAGCGCATCATCGGCCAGGACGAGGCAGTCAAGGCCGTGTCGCGCTCCATCCGCCGCACCCGTGCCGGCCTGAAGGACCCGAAGCGCCCGAGCGGCTCGTTCATCTTCGCCGGCCCGTCCGGTGTCGGTAAGACGGAGCTGTCCAAGGCGTTGGCGGAGTTCCTCTTCGGCGACGAGGATTCCCTCATCCAGGTCGACATGGGCGAGTTCCACGACCGCTTCACCGCGTCGCGCCTGTTCGGTGCGCCTCCGGGATACGTCGGCTACGAAGAGGGCGGCCAGCTCACAGAGAAGGTGCGCCGCAAGCCGTTCAGCGTCGTGCTGTTCGACGAGATCGAGAAGGCCCACAAGGAGATTTACAACACCCTCCTGCAGGTGCTCGAGGAAGGGCACGTGACCGACGGGCAGGGCCGCAACGTGGACTTCAAGAACACGGTGCTGATCTTCACCTCGAACCTCGGCACCGGCGACATCTCCAAGGCTGTGGGCCTCGGCTTCACCGGCAGCACCGCGACGGATTCGGACGCGCAGTACGAGCGCATGAAGAACAAGGTCCACGACGAGCTGAAGAAGCACTTCCGCCCGGAGTTCCTGAACCGCATCGACGAAATCGTGGTCTTCCGCCAGCTGACGCAGGAGGAGATCGTAGAGATGGTCGACCTGCTCACCGCCCGCGTGGACAAGAACCTGGACGCCCAGGACATGGGCATCGAGCTCACCGCCGACGCGAAGAACCTGCTGGCCAACCGCGGCTTCGACCCGGTGCTGGGCGCGCGCCCGCTGCGCCGCACCATCCAGCGCGAGATCGAGGACGCGCTGTCGGAGAAGATCCTTTTCGGCGAGATCGGCGCCGGCGAGATCATCACCGTCGACGTCGAGGGCTGGGACGGCGAAGGCAACGGCGAGGGTGCGACGTTCACCTTCACCCCGCGTCCGAAGCCGCTGCCGGCCGACACCTTCGATGAGGAGGATGTGGAGCTCGAGAGCGAAGTCCGCGAGATCGACCCCTCGCGCGTGAGCGAACCGTCCACCGCGTCCGAGTTCCCGGATGAGCTGGATGAGCTGGACGAGGACGACGATCTCGGCGGCGAGGACGAGGGCGAGGGCCGCGGCCCGGTAGAGCCGGCCTAAGCCCAGCCCAAGGTAAGCCCCGCCGTTGAAGGACCGCCCGGCGAAGCGGTCGTCCATCCGGGAGCCTGCTCGAAGGGGACGATGTCGTCGGTCAATAGGCCCTTTGGCGCGAGGTGTAGGTGATGCGCTTGCCGCTGAAAATTTCCGCGGCGGCGGCAACCGCGCGAGCATGTGGCATGGGTGGAAAGTGTATCCTGCTGCGCATGGGTCTTCAGTACAGAAAGAAACACAAGGTGGGCAAGAACGTCTGGATCAACCAGACCGGCACTGGGGCGTCCGTGTCCACCAAGCTCGGGCCTGTGACCGTGAACTCGCGCGGCGGTGTGTGGGTGAACCTGCCGGGCGGGATGACTTACCGCGGCAGGTGGAAGTAGCCGCGTTCGTTTTGTTCTAGGAGACCGTCGGCAAGCAAGCTGCCCAGCGCCCTCGAGCGCTGCGCCGCGTCCGGCCACACGACGTCGATTTCGGACTGTGGCACGGGTCCTTCGGCTTCGCGCAGGGCGCGCATGATTTTGCCGCGGACCTGGCGGTCGGTGCCTTCGAAGCGCTGCGATTTCTTTTTCTGAAACGTTTTCGGGTAGCCGCGCTCGCGCCACTCGCACCGGCTCACCGGGCACGCCCCGCACAGCGGCGCGGTTTTGCACACGAGCGCCCCGAGCTCGATCAGGCCCTCCGAGAACACCGGGCCGTTGCGCGACGGCAGCAGCTCGGCCACCTCCGCAACCTCGGACTTGCGCGCCGCCTGGTTCTCTAGGCCCTTGATCGCGCGGGCGTGCACGCGCCTGACGTTGGTGTCCACCACCGCCACGTTGCGCCCGAAGGCGAAGCAGGCCACGGCGCGCGCGGTGTACTCGCCGATGCCGGGTAACGCGAGCAGCTCCTCGACGGTGTCGGGCACGCGGCCTGCGTGCTTATCCACAATGACCTGCGCGCACTCCTTCAGGCGCAGGGCACGCCGCGGGTAGCCGAGCGAGCCCCAGGCGCGCAAAATTTCGTCTGTGCCCGCGGCGGCGAAGGACTCCGGCGTGGGCCAGCGCGCGATCCACTCCTGCCAAATCGGGGCGACCCGCTCCACCTGTGTTTGGTGGCTCATCACCTCTGACAGCAGCACGCCCCACGGAGTCGTGTCGCGGCGCCACGGAAGGTCGCGCAAATTGGCCAGGTACCAATCAACCACTTCACTCTGAAAGCTCACAAGTGGGAGAATATCGGCCATGACTACATCGCAGAATCCTCAGGAAGTTTGGGAAGCGCTGCTGGCGGGAAACACCCGGTTCGTCGAGGGCGCCGTCACCTCACCGCACCGCGACCCCGCGCGTTTGAACGAGATAGTCTCGGGCCAGGCGCCGGTCGCCGCCGTCATCGCGTGCAGCGACTCGCGGGTCCCGGTCGAGTTGCTTTTCGACGCCGGCTTCGGCGACATCTTCGTCATCCGAACCGCCGGCGGCTGCGTCGATTCCACGGTGGCCGCCTCGGTGGAGTACGCGGTGGAGGGGCTCGGGGTGCCGCTGGTCGTGGTGCTGTCCCACGAGTCGTGCGGTGCGATTGGTGCGGCCGTCGCTGCGGTGGACGCTCCGGACGAGACCCCGCTGGGTCTGACCAGGGTGTTCGTGGAGAAGATTGCGCCGTCGGTTCTGGCGGCCCGCGCGGCGGGGGAGACGGAACGCGCCCAGGTCGAGGCGGCGCACGCGCGGATTACGGCGCAGCACTTGGTGGATAGGGTGCCGTCGATAAGAAGCTCCGGCGCGGGTGTGGTGGCCGCGAGGTACCACCTTGATGGGGGCCGCGTCGAGACCGTCTACGAGCACTTCGCTGGCTAAAGTGGGGGCATGACGAACCAGCGCCCGCTCCCCGATGAGATTTACATGCGCCGCAGGGTCGGCGCGCTCGTAATCATCCTGCTCGTTGTCATTCTGGCGGTGTGGGGGCTCAGCGCGCTGGCGCGTTCCGGTGGCTCGGACGCGACACCTGCTGGCGGGACAGAATCGGTGAGCACGAGCACCGAACCGGCGCCGGTGACGGAACCGACGGTGCCCGCACCTTCCGACGACACAGAGACCACAGAGACCACGGAGACCACCGAAACCACCACCACAGAGACGACCAACGCGGCCGAAAGCGAGACCACCGCGGCCGCAGCGAAGAAGGGCAGCTGTGAACTCGGCGACTTGGTCATCACCGCCTCGACCAAGCACCCGTCGTTTCCCGTGGGCAGCAAGCCGGAGTTCTTCATGAACGTCAAAAACCCGACCGACACCGACTGCGTGATCGACGTCGGTGACGACCTGCTGCGGTTCGAGGTCTACGAGATGCGCACCAACGCGCGCGTCTGGTCGGACACCGACTGCTACCCGGGTGTTGAGACGGGCGTCCAGGAGTTCCCGGCGGGCACGGAGCGCGGCCTCAACGCCGTGTGGTCTGGTACCGGTTCCGCGCCGGGCCAGTGCACCAACCGCGAGCAGGTGCCGGCGGGCGCCTATTACCTGCACGCTGTGATCGACGACAACGCTTCCGACCCGGCGCCGTTTAACCTCACTTAGCCGGGAAAACTAGAGCCGGCGCAGGCCCTCTGCGATGTGGCGGGCCCACAGTGCCGAAACGTGTTCTGCGGCGGCGAGTTCCTCGGGGGAGGCGTCCAAGATCGCGGGCAGCTCGCCGAAGGCGGAGACGATGTGGTCCATCAGGAACTTCTTCACGCGCGGCACGCGCGACAGCGCGCGGTAGCCGCGCGGCACCACGCCCTGCATGAGGTGCTCCTCCGAAGCAGGCAAGCCGAGGCCGCGGGCGAGGGCTCCCGTGTTGAGCAACTCGGCGTCGGGAAGCTGGTCGAAGGCCTCAAGCGCGGCTGCCACCTGCTCGTCCGTGGGCACCGGCCCGAGCGCGAGGTAGTCGCGCACCAGCATCTCGATGTCGCTGCTGTTTGACCCCTCGAGCTCGGACAGCTGCAGGATGAGCTGGCGCGCGTCGGTGCCGAGCTCCACAATTGTCAAGTCTAGGTCTTTCGCCGCGCGCTCCAGCATCATTTGGCGCTGGAGCACGTTGACCACGTCGCCCACGGTGGCGTAGCCGTTCATCTCGGCGGCGAAGAGGCGCTGGTTAGCCAGGTCGAGGCGCTGGCGGTAGCGCTCGATGGTGGACAGCGCCTGGTTCGCCTGCGCGATCAGAACCGCCGGCTCTTCGAGGCGGTGGCGCTCACCCTGGTAGTACAGCGTCACGGTGTTCATCGACGCGGAGACGGACACCACGGGCACACCGGTCTGCAGCGCTGTGCGCTCGGCTGCTCGGTGGCGGGTCCCGGATTCGACGGTTGGGTAGCTTGGCGACGGCACCAACTGCACATTCGCCCGCGTAATCCGCTCCCCATCCGCGGAGAGGATGACAGCGCCGTCCATCTTCGACAGCTCGCGTAGCAACGTGGGGGAGAACGGGGCGTCGAAGGTTACTCCGCCGTCGCAGATTTGGGTGACCTCGGCGGCGTCGCCAAGCACGATGAGCCCCCCGCCCCTGCCTCGCTGAATGCGCTCAACCCCGTCGCGCAGGGGGGTGCCGGGGGAAAGTTTGGATAGGGCGTCGCGCAGAGTCACGCGAGCAACCCTATCGCCTCGGCGAGCGTGGACGCCTGCTGGACGCGCATGCCGTCGACCGTGATCTTTTCACCGGCGGGCACGATGGCGCGCTCGTAGCCAAGGCGGGCAGCCTCCATCAGGCGGCGGCCCAGGTTGGGCACGCGGCGCAGCTCGCCCGCAAGCCCCACCTCGCCGATCACCACGGTCTTTTCGGGCAGCGGCTTCTCGTGCAGGCTCGACCACGTCGCCAGCGCCACCGCGAGGTCGGTGGCGGTCTCGGTGATGCGCACCCCGCCCACGGTGGCGACGTAGGCGTCCTTGTCGTTCGTGCGCTCCCCGCAGCGGGCCTGCAGCACCGCGAGAACCATGGGAACGCGGTTGCCGTCGAGACCGGTGACGACGCGGCGCGGCGACTTGTTCACCGGGTCAACGGTCAGCGCCTGCACCTCGGCGAGCATGGGGCGCACGCCGTCCATCGCCACGGTGACCGCCGAACCGTCCGGGGTGCGCCCGCGGTGGGAGAGGAAGAGCCCCGACGGGTCCGGCACCTCACGGATGCCGTCGGCGGTCTGCTCGAAGCAGCCCACCTCGTCGGTCGCGCCGAAGCGGTTCTTCAAACCGCGGAGCATTCTTAGCGACGACTGCCTATCGCCCTCAAAATTCAACACCACGTCCACTAGGTGCTCCAGCACACGCGGACCCGCCACGTTGCCGTCCTTGGTCACGTGACCAACCAGCAGCACGGGGAGGTTCGACGTCTTCGCCAGGGTGGTGAGCGCGGCGGTCACGGCGCGGGACTGCGCCACGCCACCGGGCACGCCCTCCACGCCCGAGGCGTGCATGGTCTGCACCGAGTCGACGATGAGCAAGGTCGGGTTGACGGCCTTGACGTGGCCGAAGACGGTGTCGAGGTGGGACTCGGCGGCGAGGTAGAGGGTGTCGCGCAGCGCTCCCGTGCGCTCAGCACGGGCGCGGACCTGGCCCGCGGATTCCTCGGCGGTGACGTAGAGCGCCTTCTTCCCCTGCTGCGCCCAGCGTGAGGCGACTTCAAGGAGGAGGGTGGATTTGCCCACGCCGGGCTCGCCAGCCATCAGCACTACGGAGCCGGGGACGACGCCGCTGCCCAAAACGCGGTCAAGCTCCCCGATGCCAGATGTTACGGCGTGGGTGGCCGCAGCGTCGATAGAGGTGATCGGCTTCGCGGCAGTTGTGGGCGTGAGTGCGGAGGTGGAGGTGAGGGGGGACGACGTGACGTCGTTAAGCAGGTGCTCCTCCTGCAGCGTTCCCCACGAACCGCACTCCGGGCACCTGCCCAACCACTTGGGGGAGGAGTACCCGCATTCGGTGCAGGTGTGGATTACCCGCGCCTTTTTGGCCAAGCTGCTTCGGGACTTACTTGGACGGGTCGCGGTCGACCTGGCCGGACGCCACGATCGGCGCGGAGACGGTCGCGGTGACTTCGATGGAGCCGGTGTCGAAGTTGAACTTCACCGGCACGTTGCCGCCGTACGCGAAGTTCTTGTTTTCCACGGAGGTTGCGACGTACTGGGTGCAGTCGCTGTCGGTCTGCGGCATGCGCTCGAGGCTGGACGCCGTGTCGCCCACCAGCACACAGTTGTAGGTGATCTTCTGGCTGGAGCCGAGGTTGACAGGGGTGCCGTCAACGGTGGCGGACTGGAGCGTGTGGTCCTTCATCGAGGTGTCCTGGTTCGTCGCGACGAACTTCAGCGCGGCCTGGCCGTTCTCCTCAAGGATGAGCGTGACGTCCTGAACTGACAGGGCTCCGTCCTCGGTGAAGACGGAAGCGCCGTCGACCGCGGCCACCTGGCTCGAGGTCTGGGTAATCTGGCCGGCAGAGCAGCTGGCCAGGGCCAATGCGCAGGCGATCGCGGCAACCGGCTTCAGGGACTTCACGTCGATGTCCTCCATCGTTGTTGGAAAAATTGCTGTGAAAATTATAGGCGAATTACCCCGGCCAACTCTACTCGCAGGCCCGCCTTATTTCCGAGTTTCGCAGTGGTACTCTAGCCGGCATGGAATTCAACGTCGGAGAAGTAGTGGTCTACCCGCACCACGGTGCAGCCCGCATCGCTGACATCGAGCAGCGCGAGATCGGCGGCGAGACGCTGGACTACCTGGTGCTGCAGATCCTCCAGTCCGACTTGGAGGTTCGTGTCCCGGTCAAGAACACCGAGCTTGTCGGCGTGCGCGACGTGGTGAACGAGGAGGGTCTGCAGAAGGTCTTCTCGGTGCTGCGCGAGACCGACGTTGAGGAAGCTGGCAACTGGTCCCGCCGCTACAAGGCGAACCAGGAGCGCCTGGCTTCCGGCGATATCAACAAGGTGGCGGAGGTTGTGCGCGACCTGTGGCGCCGCGACCAGGGCAAGGGCCTGTCCGCGGGCGAAAAGCGCATGCTGGGCAAGGCACGCCAGATCCTCGTGGGCGAGCTTGCGCTGGCTGAGCCGGTCGACGAGGCGAAGGTCAAGGAGATGGAGTCCGGTATCGCCAAGATTATCGAGGAGCAGGTAAAGGCTGGCATCGTCGAAGATCCGCGCGATGCAGTCGAGGACGATATGGACCTCGACGACTTGAGCTTCGACGACGAAGACGACGACGAGAACTAGCTCAGTGCAGCGCCCGGTCGTCGCCGTTGTCGCCGCCGCGGGGAAGGGCACCCGCCTCGGTGCGGAGGTGCCCAAGGCGTACGTGCCGCTCGCTGGCTCAAGCCTCGTCGAACGCTCGGTGGCTGCGATCGAGGCTTCGGGAGTTGCCGACGACATCATCGTGACCGTCGGCGAGGGGATGCTCGACGTTGCCGTGCGGGAACTCAAAGGCCACAGCGTGCGCTTCGTCGCCGGCGGTGCGGAGCGCGCAGACAGCATCCGCAACGCGCTAGAGAGCATTTCGCTTGCCGACGCCTGCGTTATCATCCACGACGCCGCCCGCGCACTCACCCCGCCCTCGTTGTTCACCCGCGTGGCTTCCGCCGTGCTCGACGGCGCCGATGCGGTCATCCCCGTCCTGCCCGTCGCGGACACGATCAAGGTGGTGTCTGGCGGGCGCGTCGTTTCCACCCCCGACCGAGCCAGCCTGCGCGCGGTGCAGACCCCGCAAGCCTTCGACCTGCGCACCCTCCGGGCCGCGAACGAGGCGTTTTTCGCGTCTCCGCAGACCTTCGCCGCAACAGACGATGCTTCGCTTATGGAGTGGCACGGAGTGGACGTGCACACCGTCGACGGGGACCCCTTGGCGTTCAAGGTGACAACCCCGCTCGATCTTCGCCTTGCCGAGGCCATTCTCGCTCGTTAACCCGCTTTTATTCTTCTTCGCAACGCTATGTTCGTCGCGTTTGCTATAAGTGTTTCAACCTCTTAACGGGGCCTGTTTGGGATCGAAAACAACTGCTAAAAACGATGTTTGGAGCGGTTGTTATAGTCCCGGTAATCGATTGCATGTGCGAAGAAGAAAGTGGGTGAAACGATGGCGTATTTCGCAACGGAGCGCGGCGGCGACGAGCTGTGCGCCTTGGGGCACTTAAGTCGAGAGATCGAGTACGAGGTGTTCATCCGATACGCGGTCAACGTGGCGGAGATAGACGACGCTGACCTCGACCTCCAAGTCAACCGCCTCAGCGCGGCGTTGGGGTGGCGCCCAGCCCGGGTGCGGGACGGGATCCTGGCGTACTACACGCTGCGCAGCCTGCCCAAGTTGGCGGCGATGCAGAAGGAGACGAAGCGCCTCGATCTCGACCGGGTGCGGGCGATCTCCGAGGTGGTGACCCTGCTTTACGACCTTCCCCAAGAAGACATCTTCGAAGAGTTCGACGACTACCTCGTCACCATGTTCACCCCGAAGCGTGACGGTGCGGAGCTGCCCTCACCGCGAACGATCAAGCGCAAGCTCATCGAACTCGTCCGCAAGATCGACGCTTCGCTCGCCCCAAACAAGAACGAGAAGAAGAAGCGCAAGGACGACAAAGATCAGCGCGACGGCGCGTGCGAGGTGGATTTAGTCGCCCTCGACCAACGTAATTCGCAGTTGACCTTGGGCGGCAACAACCTGCTGATGGGCCTGATCAACAAGTCGGTGGAAACGACTGCGAAGATGCGGAACCTCTCCAAGGGCGAGACCGTCAAAAAGCTGCTGCTCGGCGAGATTTCCCCAGCAGCCAACATCACCCTCCACCTTTACGCGCCCAAGGGCGAGCCCGAGTCCTACTACATCCCCCAGATTGGCTGGACCGACGCGGAGGGGACCGAGGCCGTCGCGCAGTTCCTCGCGGACCACGATCACCGCGTCGTCGACCTCGACCAAGCTGCCGAAGCCCGCACGAACGCGTACGTGCCCACCGACGCCATCCGAGCCTACGTTCGCGCCCGTGACGGCTTCTGCATCTTCCCGGGCTGCGAGGTGGAGGCGGAGCGCTGCCAGCTCGACCACCGCATCCCCTTCGACGACGGCGGCGAGACGGCCCCGTCGAACCTCTTCTGCCTGTGCCAGAAGCACCACAACATGAAGACCGACCGCCGCGCGTACTACGTCGTCGACCCCGTCACGGCCGACATCGTCTGGCTCTTCGAAGACGGCACCTACCAGCTGACCAAGCCAGACGGCATCATGGGCAGCTACACCACGCCGCAGCGCCCGCGCTGGAAGCAGACGATTAAACAGCGCATCGAGAAACGCACCAAACGCGCGGCGTTCGACGCCCGCTGCCACGCCACAATCGACAAGTACCTCAGCGACGCCGACTTCTTCACCTGCATCCAAACCCTCCACCAGCTAGAGAAGACTTACGCGCTGAAGTTCGACTTCTGGCCGGACGCGCCGCCATGGGTGACCTGCAGCTACGGGGAATGGCGGGCGTTCAGGCTCGGTGCCTACCGCGACGGTTACGTCTCCGCCGACACGTTGATTGCTGAGTTCGGCGACGAAATGGCCGAGACCTTGGGGGTGGGTGTGCCGTTCTAGGTACGGTTGAGCACATGCACAATCTTCGCGCGGGGACCGCGTTCGACGCCCACCAACTCCAGGCGGGCAAGGAATGTTGGATCGCAGGCGTGCTCCATCCCGGCTACGACGGCTGCGAGGGCCACTCGGACGGCGATGTGGTCAGCCACGCCATCGTCGACGCCGTGCTGTCGGCGGCGGGCCTCGGCGACTTGGGGTCCTTCGTGGGAGTCGGCCGCCCCGAATACGACGGCGTGCGCGGCGTGCAGTTGCTGCAGGAGCTCAAGCAGCTTGTCGACGCCCACGGCCACTCCATCATCAACGCCTCCGCACAACTCATCGCCCAAACACCGAAAATGTCGAAAGTCAGGGAGGAGTGCGAACGCACCTTGAGCGAGGCTCTCGGCGCACCGGTGTCCGTGTCGGCGACGACGACCGACCACATGGGCTTCACGGGCAGCGGCCAGGGGCGCGCAGCGATTGCCACCGCGTTGGTGGAACTTGGCACGAAAGTACCGACTTCGGGAACTTAGGTACCTGACCTGCTCTTTCAGCTTCTCCCCAGGGGGTTGTGCGGGTTAGGTTACCCGTATGAAGAAAACCTTGACCGCCCTGTGCGCCGCCGCATTCGCAGCTGTGGGCGCGCCGGTCGCTTTTGGTGTGCCTGCCATGCCGCAGGGGTACCCAATTGAGGGTCTCGACACGCCGTGCGACACCGCCACTTTCTCAGACCCGCAGTGGCGTTACGGCGAGATCGCAAGGCGCTACCTTGCTGACGGCACCCTCCAATTCACCAACCGCACCGACCAAACCGTGCCCTACACCGCAACAGTGGAAACCGGCACAAACCACAAGATCGAAGCCAACTCGAAGGCCGCGCTGCCCAACGGGTGGAACACCACCGCGAAGACGGACATCGGTCTGAAGGAATCCAACGGTTGGATCGAGGGCGAGACCTTCGGCCCGATCGAGCTGGGGCCGGGGGAGTCGTTCCGCGTCGACTACGGCGTGCTGGAGAAGGACTTCATCTCCATGTTCATGACGTGCGACAACGGGGTCTTGCGCAACGGGCCCGGCGCGAACGTGATCCGCGGAACCGGTCCTGCGGAGCGGTACGCCTTCGCGTACGTCGTTAAGGCGGACGGGACGGTGTCGGATGTGGCGTTGGAGGTGCCGTCGAGAAGCGAAGGCGCAAACTCGCGGCCGGTCGGTGACACATACACGGCGACGTCGGGCCCGAGTCTTGAGCAGATCGCCAGCCCGCGCGACACGCGCGTGGCGCCGGGGCCGAACTTCCGCCGCGACCCGGACTGGCCGCAGCTCGGGCAGAAGGCGCGGCCGGGGGACAAGTCCTACTACCCGTACGACATCGAAGCGGTGGCGCCGACGTTCCGAAAACCCGGCTACTCGCAGGACTTTCTGAACTGGTCGAAGGGCACCTACACGTTCACACCGGTGACCGACTACGTGGTCGGCGCGGAGTTCAACGGCTACCTCAACTGGATGGGCGGCGGCGGGCGGTTGCCTGCGGGCTGGCTGGAATCGGTCGGCGCCGCGCCGCGCGCCCTCATGCCGGTGGGCACTGCGCTCAAACCTGTTGAGCTCGCGCCGGGCGAGCGGGTGCGCGTGGAGTACGGCACGACCATGACGCGGATCAACTACCGCGAGATCTCGGCTGGGCGCGACGGCGCGTACAGCCGCGTGACCGCGCACCCGCAAGCTAGCGCCCCGAGCGGGTTTTGGGCCGAGGCCCTGATCACCAGCCCGGACGGTTCGACCCGGACCGTGGACATCACACCCAACCTGTAAGAAAGAAGATTCCCATGAAGCGCGCAATTGTTTCCTCCCTCGTCGCAGCCGCCCTCGTTGCCGCACCCGCCGCCCAGGCGCTGCCGCAGCGCAACTACACCGCCGTGAACCCGACCACCATCGGCGCGTACTGCTCGAACCCGGGCGACCGGGGCCAAACGGTGAACATCGTCCGCAGCTACTTCGACGGATCCGCGGGCACCTGGACCGTGTCGAACTACAACGACGAGCCGCTGCCGGTGACCCGCTCGATCACGGAGACCAAGACGAAGACGTGGAACGTCACCGCGGGCGTGAGCTTCGATGTGGCCAAGCTGATCCAGTTCACGTTCTCCACCAGCTACACCGACACGCAGACCTACACCGTTGGTGAGCAGGTCGGACCGTACAACATCGCGCCGGGCAAGACCGCGGTGCTGCAGGCCGGCTGGATCGTCTCCGACTTCGAGGGCCAAGAGACGGTTTGCGGCGCCAACCACACCTGGCAGGGCGCGGGCAACACGTTCACCGCGACCATGCCGAAGGAGCGCCACGTGCGCGTGAGCACCCGCGACAACATGGACTGGGGGGCGTAGGTGGGGAAATACCGAGCAGCTGCGGTGGTTGTGGCGGCGTCGATGTTGATGGCGCCGTCGGCAAGCGCCGAGCCGTACGATTTCGAACTCCCGCAGCGCTGGAACACCGATCTGGCTCCGGGCAGCACCTGCGCCACGCCGGGGTTGAAGGACACCTACGTCACCGCGACGCGCCGCTGGTTCAAGCAGACGGACGCCGCCAGCGTGGCTAACGACACGGAGGAAACAGTGCCCGTCACGCAGACGGTGAAAGAGAAGCGCGTGCAGACGCTCGAGGTCTCCGGCACGTTCACCCCCAAGGGCGACCTGGTGAAGAACGTCTCGCGCGCCTACGGGTGGAAGTACGTGCACGAGGTGTCGTGGGCGCTGAACCAGAAGGTGGGGCCCTACATGCTCGCTCCGGGGACGCAAGGGCGCTTGGTGTGGGGGTTCACCATGCTCGACGGTGACGCGCAGGATGTGGTGTGTGGGGAGGGGAAGGTGTGGGAGGGCGTCGGCAAGCAGTACAGCTTCACCGTTCCTGAGGCCCGCTACTCGGAGCTTATGGTGGGTTCATCCCAGCTGTAGACTTGGGTGCCGTGACTCAACGCATCTTCGACACCGCCACCCGCTCGCTGCGGGACTTCGAGCCGGTGCGCCCCGGACACGTCTCCATGTACCTGTGCGGGGCGACGCCGCAAGCCGCGCCCCACATCGGGCACCTGCGCAGCGGCGTCGCGTTCGACATCGTGCGCCGCTGGTTCATGGCCAACGGCAACGACGTGGCGTTTGTCAGGAACGTCACCGATATCGACGACAAGATCCTGACGAAGGCCGAAGAGAACGACCGCCCCTGGTGGGAGTGGGTGTCCACCTACGAGCGCGAATTTACCCGCGCATACAACACGCTCGGCGTGCTGCCGCCGTCGGTGGAGCCGCGCGCGACCGGTCACGTCACGCAGATGGTGAACTACATGCAGCGGCTCATCGACAACGGCTACGCCTACGCGCGCGACGGCTCCGTGTACTTTGACGTGCCGGCGTGGGTGGAAGCGGGCGGGGATTACGGCTCGGTGTCGGGCAACAAGGTAGAGGACGTAAGGGGTGAGGGAGGCACCGATAAAAAGAGCCCCCTCGACTTCGCGCTGTGGAAGGCGGCGAAACCCGGTGAGCCGCACTGGCCGACACCGTGGGGTGACGGCCGCCCGGGTTGGCACCTGGAGTGCTCGGCGATGTCCACCTGGTACTTGGGCGGGCAGTTCGACATCCACGGCGGCGGTCTGGACCTGCAGTTCCCGCACCACGAGAACGAGCAGGCGCAGTCGCACGCGGCGGGCGACGGGTTTGCGAACTACTGGATGCACAACCACTGGGTGACCATGGCGGGCGAGAAGATGTCGAAGTCGCTCGGCAACGTGCTGTCCATCGACGCCATGCTCGAGCAGGTGCGCCCAGCGGAGTTGCGCTACTACCTGGGCTCGGCGCACTACCGCAGCGTGCTGGAGTACTCCCCGGAAGCGCTGCAGGAGGCGGCCGCGGGGTACCGCCGCATCGAGGAGTTTGTGAAGCGCGCCGGCTACCCCGAGCCGACGACGTGGACCGACGGGTTCGCGGACGCGATGAACGACGACTTTGGCGTGCCGCGCGCGCTCGCAGAGATCCACAACACCGTGCGCGAGGGCAACAAATCTGGCAACCCGGCCGAAGCAGCGGCCCAGGTGCGCGCGATGGCGGCGGTGCTCGGCATCGATCCGGGGCAGTGGCAGCAGCTTGACGACGCCACCAGCACCACCCGCGCCCTCGACATCCTCGTGAGCGCCGAGCTTCAGCGCCGCGCGGAGGCGCGCAAGAATAAGGACTGGGCAGAAGCGGACGCGGTGCGCGACCGGCTGGCGGAGGCCGGTATCGAGGTCACCGACACCCCGGACGGACCGACATGGGAGATGAGGTAAATGGCGAAACCGTACCAACGGCCGGACAAGCAGAAGAAGAACAAGAAGGGCCCGGCCAAGGGGTCCGGCGGCCAGATCCGCCGCGGGCTGCGGGGCAAGGGCGCCACACCGAAGGCGGAGGACCGCGTCTACCACGCGGCGCACAAGCGCAAGCTTGAGCGCCAGCGCCGCGACTCTGGTCGCCACGAGAAGGAGCAGGCGGACTTGGTCGTCGGCCGCAACCCAGTGGTGGAGTGCCTGCACGCGAAGGTGCCGGCGGAAGCGCTTTACGTCGCGCTCGGCACCAGCAACGACGACCGCTTGACCGAGGCCGTCACCCTCGCGCACTCGAAGGGCCTTCCGGTGCACGAGGTGCCGCGCCAGCAGCTCGACGACATGACGGGCAACGGTCTGCACCAGGGCATCGGCTTAAAGATCCAGCCGTACAAGTACGCGGATGTGTTCGACCTGATCGCCGGAGCGAAGGACGAGGCCGGCATGTTCGTGGTGCTCGACAACATCACGGACCCGCGCAACTTGGGCGCCGTGATCCGCAGCACCGCTGCGTTCGGCGGCCACGGCGTGATTATTCCTGAAAGGCGCAGCGCCCAGGTCACCGGCGTGGCGTGGCGCACCTCTGCGGGCACGGCGGCGCGCCTGCCCGTGGCGAAGGCGACCAACCTCACCCGCACCATCAAGGAGTTCAAGGACAACGGCTACATGGTCGTCGGCCTCGACGCGGGCGGGGAGCACACCCTGGACACGTTCGAGGGCGGCACGGACCCGGTGGTCATCGTCGTCGGCTCCGAGGGCAAGGGCATCTCGCGCCTGGTGCGCGAGAACTGCGACGTGATCATGTCGGTGCCCATGCAGGACTGGGTGGAGTCGCTCAACGCGTCCGTTGCGGCGGGCGTGGTGCTGAGCGAGTTCGCCCGCCAGCGCCGCGTGAAGAACGCCCAAACCAACTAGCCCTTATGCCGTCGCTCGCGTCCCTCGCCGCGGATTTGGGGGTATCGCGGACCACGGTGTCGAACGCGTTCAATCACCCGGACCAGCTGTCGAAGCCGCTGCGCGACAAGATCCTCGCGGCGGCACGAGCGCGCGGGTATGCCGGCCCCGACCCCATGGCGCGCTCGCTTCGCACGCAGCGCACGGGCGCGGTCGGCGTCGTGCTGACCGAGGAGCTGCCCTTCGCCTTCGAGGACCGCGCGTCGGTGGACTTCCTCGCCGGTCTCGCGCAGATCAGCGGCTACTCGCTCACGCTGATTCCCCACCACGGCAGCGTGCACGATGCAATTGTCGACGGCATCGTGGTCTACTCCGTCCCCGACAACGACCCCCAGCTGCTCCAGGCAAGACAGCGAAACCTGCCGCTTGTGGTGTGCGACCAGCCGAAAGATACCGGCGTGCCGTTTGTGGGCATCGACGACTTCGCCGCGATCCAGCCGGCGGCGCAGGCGCTCAAGAAGGCGGGCCACAGCAAGGTGGGCATCTTGGCCAAGCGGATGTTTTCGCGCGCCTACAACGGCGAGGTCGGCGATGTTGCGGCGGCGGACTTGCAGGCCCAGCGCGCCCGGGTGGAGGGCGCCCGCGCGGTGCTGGGCAACGTTCCGGTGGTGACGCGCCACGCGAACGACATCGATTCGGCCGCCGACGGCGCCCGGGAACTGCTCACCCGCCACCCCGACCTCACCGCCGTGTTGTGCACCACCGACTCCATGGCGCTGGGGGTGCTCGCGGCCTACGGCGACCGGGTCCCGCACGAGCTGTCGGTGACAGGGTTCGACGGCATTTCCGAAGCGGAGCACTACCGCTTATCGACGGTCCGCCAACCCAACAAACGCAAAGGCCAAGAAGCCGCCGCCATGCTGCACAGCCTCATGAACGGGGAGGAACCAGAAAGCGTTATCCTCGGCACGGAGTTCGTCGCAGGCGCTACGGTTGCTCCCGCAGCACTCTGATGCTGGGCGGGTCGAGGAGCTGCTCGGTAGAAACGAGGAGCTTCTCGCTTGGCGACGCCTCCCTCACCTCAAACATCGCGCCCTCTTTAGCAACAGCCGTCACCTGGTTGTGCGTGTAGCGGGCGGCGCCGAGGCAGGTGTCGGCGGGTGTTTCCTGGGTGAGGGTGGTAAGGGTGAGAAGGGCGTCGTCAAGCGAAAAGCTCCCCTCGAGCTTTGCGCAGGGCGTGGCGCCCTCGAAGGTTGAACCGTGGACGCGGACGGTGGCGCGCTCGGGCAGGGCGCCGGGCACCGTCGGGTCGGTGTAGACCTCGACCACTTGCCACGTCTCGCCCGCCGAGCAGCCGGAAAGCGCGGCGGCCGCAAGGAGTGCGGCGAGCGCGCGGCGAGACATTAGTCCTTCTCGGTGGTCTTCTTGGCGGCCTTTTTCGTCGTCTTCTTCGTGGTCTTTTTGGTCGCCTTCTTGGTGGCCTTCTTCGTCGTCTTCTTCGTCGTCTTCTTCGTGGTCTTCTTGGTCGACTTTTTGGCGGCCTTCTTCGTGGTCTTCTTCGCCGGCGCCTCCTCGGCCTCCGCCTTCTCCTGCTCGAGCTGCTCGGCGTAGCGCTTGTACACGAAGCCCTTCGGCTCGACGCCCAGCATTGACATCAAGGTCACGCCGTCGAAGAAATCCTCCGCGTAGGTGGCCACGATCCGCCGCGCACCAGCGGCGGTCTGCTCCTCCATCTCGATGACGGCATCGGGAGCTGGGCGGGAGTCCGTGATCTTCGGTGGCACTAGAGGTTCCTCCTTGGGCGTTTACGAGATACTTGGGTCATGGTACCGAAGGTGGCGCGCCCGACTCGCTTCAGCGCCCGGTAGGGCAGGTACTCCTGCGGCGCGCGCAGCCGGCGCGCCAGCCACTCGCCGAAGACCACGCCTCCGGCGAGCGCCATGCAGGTGGCGATGGCGGAGAAGATGTTGGTCAGCCCAACGACCATCTGCTCGTTCATCACGGCGTACATGCCGCGGTAGATGCCCGAACCAGGCAAGAACGGGGTCACGCCCGCGACCGCGGTGATGACGGGGCTGATCATCGTGCGTCGCGCGATGAGACCGCCGGCGAGGCCGACAACCATGGCGCAGGCGGCGGTGGCCATGAAGCGGTCGGTGCCGAACGGAATGAGGAACACGTAGTAGATGGTGGAGCCGGCGGCGGCTGTGATGAACGAGACGAAGATCGCGGGCTTTTCCGCGAAGCACGTGACTGCGAACGCGGCGGCGGCGGTGGCGCCGCCGAGAATGCGCCAGACCACGCTGTCGAGCGAAGGTCGGCCGAGCATCGTCTCGATGGGGGGCAGGCCTACGCCCATCAGGTCCGAAAACGACAGACCCATCGCTACGCCGCCAACAATGCCGCCGGTGAACAGCACCGTTTGGAAGAAGCGGGCGGAGGCGGTCACGGGGGAGCCGGTGATGCCGTCAAGAAGCGACTGGACCAGCGTCAGGCCGGCGAGCAGCACCACGATGCCGGAGGCAATGACCTGGCTCGGCACGATCGTGCGCCCGATGACTGTGGAAAAGTCGTAGAACACTGCTGCGGGGATCGTCGCAAAGAAGCCGCCCACCACGCAGTGGAAAAAGTACGGCAAGTTGTTCCTCGAGAGCACCTTGTTGAAGCCCATGATGAGGAACGCGGTGATGCCGCCGACGATCGACATCAAGAAGTCTCCGCCGAGCAAGATCGCAATGGCCGCGCCCATGACCGTCCAGCCGAGGAGGAAGCGGGTGTTGCGGTAGGGAATCGGGGAGTTGTCGATGCTGTCGAGGACCTTCTCGGCGACCTCCGGCGGCGTCGCACCCGCGCGGATGGAGCGGATCAGGCGGTCCGCCTCCTGGAGCTTGTGGTAGTTCTCGCTCATCATCGTCACCACGCGGAACACCGTCACCGGCGTTCGCTTGCTGTTGTGCACGATCACCGCGTTCATAGTGATGGTGTTCACCGTGATGTCCACGTGACAGTAGTGCAGGCCGTACGAGGAGGTCACGGTGCGGATCTGCGCAATGGCGTCCGAGGAGGTGGTGCCGTTGGCGATGAGGATCTCGCCGATGCGGGCCGCGATTGTCATCACAGCCGCGACCTGCGTCGAGTCGGTCAGGTCGACCGGGGCGAGCACTGATGGTGGGGGCGAGGTGCGGGCGGCGTCAATGGTGGCCACGCGTTGCCGCGAACCGCGCAGCATATCCCTCAGAGATGTCACGCGATAGACCCTAGTCTGTGCGTGGTTCGTCGGCCTGTGTAGGCTGTTGGAGCATTGCTGGAGTGGCGCAATCGGTAGCGCAACGGTCTTGTAAACCGTAGGTTGCGGGTTCAAGTCCCGTCTCCAGCTCCATTTCTTCAACTTGGGTGACGCGGTACAGCGCGCGTTCAGGAAACATACAGTTGCGGGGTGTTGGATTATCGGAAGTTGGAAGTACTGACCTCTGTTCAAAGGAGATGACCCCCGGATGGCTGAAAACCAGGGTGTGAAGGTCCTCGTTGTAGACGATGAACCGAATATCGTCGAGCTGCTCACCGTGTCGCTGCGGTTCCAAGGTTTCGAGGTGGAGAGCGCGAATTCCGGCGAGGAGGCGCTCGAGCTGGCCCGCTCGTTCAAGCCGGAGGCGTACATCCTCGACGTGATGATGCCGGACATGGACGGCTTCGAACTGCTGACCAAGCTGCGCTCGGAGGGGCTCGATGGCCCGGTCCTCTTCCTCACCGCAAAGGACGCGGTGGAGGACCGCATCCACGGCCTGACAATCGGCGCGGACGACTACGTGACCAAGCCGTTCAGCCTCGAGGAAGTGATCACCCGCCTGCGCGTGATCCTGCGCCGGGGCAACGTCACCGACGACGCGGAGGGCGACGGCACGCTGCGCTACGCCGACCTCACGCTGAACGATGAGACGCACGAGGTGACCAAGGCTGGCCAGATCGTCGACCTGTCGCCCACCGAGTTCAACCTGCTGCGCTACCTCATGCTCAACGCTGAGGTGGTCGTGTCCAAGGCGAAGATCTTGGACAACGTGTGGCACTACGACTTCGGCGGCGACGGCAACGTGGTCGAGTCGTACATCTCCTACCTGCGCCGCAAGGTGGACCAGGGTGATCCGCAGCTGATTCACACGGTGCGCGGTGTGGGGTATGTGTTGAGAACGCCGCGTCAATAAGCAAAAGCCCCTTTGACCGCGATGTTGATTACCCGGGCTTACGCGCAGAACCGGCCGCTGCAGAAGCGGCTGGTGGGCATTGTCGTCGGTGTGTCCTCGGTGGCGATGGCGGTCAGCTTCATCATCGTGTACTTCCTGATGCGCGAGCTGTTGTACCAGCGCGTCGACGACCAGCTCGAAGAAGCGATGAACACCTGGGTGGGGCAAACCGCGTGGCTGCCCACCTACGGCGCGCCGAGCGACTTCCACCAGGCGATTATGGTGCCTGGCTACAGCACGCCGTGGGAGCCCTCGCGCAGCACGACCCCGCCGGACTACGCGGAGCTGACGAAGTTCGACCAGCCGCAGACCGTGGGGTCGGTTCCCGGCTCCGAATTCAACCGCCAGTGGCGCGCGATGAAGCACGAAGCCAACGGCACGGTGGAGCTGGTGGCCAAAAAGCTTGACCAGGAACGCCGCACGCTGACCAGCCTCGCGATGACGGAGAGCCTCATCTGGTTCCTCGCCACCGTCGCGCTGGTCTACGTCAGCCGCCGGCAGGTGCAGCGCGCGCTGGCGCCGCTGAGGGAGGTTGAGACCACTGCGCTGGCGATTGCCGACGGGGCCAACAGGCGCATCCCCGCTTGGTCGAGAGAAACCGAGGTCGGCAAACTCGGCTACGCCATGAATACCATGGTGAGCAAGCTGCAGGACTCTGTGAACGAGGCGGAGGCGAAAGAGGAGCAAATGCGCCGCTTCGTCGGCGACGCCTCCCACGAGCTGCGCACGCCGCTGACCAGCGTGCGCGGCTACGCGGAGCTGTACAAGAAGGGTATGGCGCCCGACGTGGACATGGTGCTGGACAAGATCGACCAGGAGTCCGCGCGCATGCAGCTTCTGGTAGAGGACCTGCTCGACCTCACCCGCGCCGAGGGCGCGCGCCTGAACACGCGCGAAGTGGACATGACCGAGCTCGTGGCGAGCGTGGCCAGCTCCATCCACGCGGCGTTCCCGGACCGCGAGCTGAGCGTCATCAACGACTGCCAGCGCGCGCCCGCCGTGCAGGGCGACCCCGACCGCCTCCATCAAGTGCTGATCAACCTGGTCACCAACGCTTACAAGCACGCCGGCGCGGACGCGGTGGTGACGATCACCCTGCGAGACAACTTAGACAGGCTGTTTATCGACGTCAGCGACAACGGCATCGGCATGCACCCCGAGGACGCGGAGCGCATCTTCGACCGCTTCTACCGCGCGGACTCCTCGCGCCAGCGCGGTAAGGGCGGGGGCTCAGGCTTGGGGCTGGCGATTACCAAGTCGATCATTGAGCAGCACGACGGCACCATCAAGGTGGCCACCGCGCCGGGCGAAGGCTCGACCTTTACTATTTCGCTGCCAATGCCTGCGTAAGCTTCTGCGCCGCCTCGTCCATCTTCTTCTCGTCGGTCTGGTCGGCGGGGATGGCGCGGGACAGGTCGTAGCCGGACATGTCGTCGGCCGGAAAGACGTGGATGTGCGCGTGCGGCACCTCGAACCCGGCAATCAGGTAGCCGGCGCGCTCGGAGCCGAAGACCTCAATGATTGCCTGGCCGATGTCCTGCGCGACACGGTTCAGCTTCGCCCACAGTTCAGGCTCGATGTCGGTCCACTTGTCCACTTCCTTCACCGGTACGACCAGCGTGTGGCCGTACGCCACGGGCTCAATGGTGAGGAAGGCGGCGACATCGTCGTCGCGGTAGATAAACCGGCCCGGGATCTCGCCTTCGATGATCTTGGTGAATACGGTGCTCATACCCTTGCACGCTACCGGTAAATTTGAGGCCATGCGCATCCTTGTTATCGGTTCGGGCGGCCGCGAACACGCCCTGCTGAAAGGCCTTGAAGGCCACGAACTTTTCGCCGCGCCGGGTAACTCCGGGATGGCCGCGCTCGCCGAGCTGCACCCGGTGGACGTTTCCGACCCGGCGGCGATCGTCGCCCTGGCCAAGAACATCGAGGCCGAACTCGTGGTCATCGGCCCGGAGATCCCGCTGGTGGCGGGTGCCGCTGACGCGCTGGAGGACGCCGGCATCGCGGTCTTCGGCCCGTCGAAGGCGGCGGCGCAGCTCGAGGGCTCCAAGGCCTTTGCCAAGGACGTGATGCAGTCCGCAGGCGTGCGCACGGCGCAGGCCGCGCAGGTCGCGGACGCCGCGGGCATCGATGCCGCGCTCGACGCCTTCGGTCCGACTTACGTGGTGAAAGACGACGGGCTCGCAGGCGGCAAGGGCGTTGTGGTGACAAAAGACCGAAACGCAGCGCGCGCCCACGCCGAAGCTGTGATCGCCGCGGGTAACCCGGTGCTGCTCGAGTCCTTCCTCGACGGCCCCGAGGTAAGCCTGTTCTGCCTGGTCGACGGCGAGACGGTCGTGCCGCTTCAGCCCGCGCAGGACCACAAGCGCGCCTACGACAACGACGAGGGCCCGAACACCGGCGGCATGGGAGCGTACGCGCCGCTGCCGTGGCTGCCGGAGGACGGGGTGGAGCGCATCGTGCGCGAGATCGCCGAGCCTGTCGCCCGCGAGATGGTCGCGCGCGGCACCCCGTACCACGGTCTGCTCTACGTCGGCGCGGCGTGGGGCGCGCAGGGCCCGGCGGTGATCGAGTTCAACGCCCGCTTCGGCGACCCGGAGACCCAGGCGGTGCTCAGCTTGCTGGAAACCCCGCTGGTGGACGCCCTAGGAGCAGTTGCTTATCGACGCCTCGCCCAACTCCCCAGACTGTCCTGGAAACCCGGCTACGCCGCGACGGTGGTGCTGGCCGCAGAGGGCTACCCGGCCGCACCTGTGACCGGCGGCGCGATCACGGGCGAGCCGCTGGCAGATCCCGAGCGCGTTCTCCACGCTGGCACCGGCAACAACGGCGGCGAGGTGGTCGCCGCCGGCGGCCGCGTGCTCAACGCCCTCGGCTACGGCGAGACGCTTGAAGATGCCGTCGCTAACGCTTATTCCGTGCTCGACCAGATCGAACTGGCCGGCTCCTTCTACCGCCGCGACATCGCCCTCCCCGCGATCGAGGGTCGCATCCAGCTTCCGGAAAGGTAAACACCCATGCAAAAACCCGCAAACGCCAACGTCTTAAGCAACCGCTACGCATCACCCGAGATGGCCACGCTGTGGGCGCCGGAGCACAAGATCGTGCTCGAGCGCCAGCTGTGGATCGCTGTGCTTCGCGCGCAGAAGGAGCTCGGTGTCGAGGTCGCCGACGGCGCCATCGAGGCCTACGAGTCTGTCATCGACCAGGTGGACCTGGCCAGCATCGCTGAGCGCGAAAAGATCACCCGCCACGACGTGAAGGCGCGCATCGAGGAGTTCAACGCGCTTGCCGGCTACGAGGAGATCCACAAGGGGATGACCTCGCGCGACCTGACGGAGAACGTCGAGCAGCTGCAGATCGTCCGCTCCCTCGAACTGACACGCGACAAGGCCGTTGCGCTGCTCAAAGCCGTGGGCAACCGCGCCGGCGAGTACGAGTCACTTGTGATGGCGGGCCGCTCCCACAACGTGGCCGCGCAGGCGACCACCCTGGGCAAGCGTTTCGCCTCCGCCGCCGACGAGGTCCTCGTCGCTGTGGAGCGCATCGAGGAGCTCATCGGCCGCTACCCGCTGCGCGGCATCAAGGGCCCGATGGGCACCGCCCAGGACATGCTCGACTTGATGGGCGGAGACGAGGCGAAGCTGGCGGAGCTCGAGACGGGCATCGCGCGCGGGCTTGGCTTCGACCGCGTCTTCGACTCCGTGGGGCAGGTCTACCCGCGCTCGCTCGACTTCGATGTGGTGAGCGCGCTTGTGCAGCTGGGTGCGGGCCCGTCGTCTTTGGCCACCACCATCCGTCTGATGGCCGGCAACGAAACGGTCACCGAGGGCTTCAAGGAGGGCCAGGTCGGCTCCAGTGCCATGCCGCACAAGATGAACGCCCGCTCCTGCGAGCGCGTGGGCGGTTTCCAGGTGATCCTGCGCGGCTACCTCGCAATGGTCGCTGACCTGGCTGGTCAGCAGTGGAACGAGGGCGACGTGTTCTGCTCCGTGGTGCGCCGTGTGGCGCTTCCCGACGCGTTCTTCGCCATCGACGGGCAGCTGGAGACCATGCTCACCGTGCTCGACGAGTTCGGTGCCTTCCCGGCGATGATCAACCGCGAGCTGGACCGCTACCTGCCGTTTTTGGCCACCACCCGCATCCTGATGGCGGCGGTGCGCGCGGGCGTGGGCCGCGAGACCGCCCACGAGGTGATCAAGGAAAACGCTGTCGCGATGGCGCTCGACATGCGCGAGCGCGGCGCCGAGCAGAACTTGATGGAGCGCTTGGCCGCCGACGAGCGCCTGCCGCTCGACCGCGATCAGCTAGACGCCGCCCTCGAGAACCGCCACGCCTTCATCGGCGCTGCCGAGTCGCAGGTTGAGCGGGTGCGCGCCCGCATCGAGGAGGTCCTCCAGCGCCACCCGGAGGCGGCCGACTACCGCCCGGGCGACATCCTCTAGCCGCTACTGCCAGGTGACAGTCTGGTCCCGGGTGGAAAGCTTCACCCCGGTGCCGGCGATGCCGTAGAGCCCGTCCCAGCTCGCGACGTAAAAGGAGTACTCGCGGCCCTCGCGCATCTCCCCGGTGTAGCCGGTGGGCGGGTTGACGTCCTCGCCGCACAGCGACGTGTCGTTGAGGTAGTTGGCGTTCTCGTCGCCGTTGACAGGGGTGAACCTCGGCAGCGGGACCGTCACGTCCACCGGGTAGTCGCCGATGAAGGTGGGCGTCATCCGCACCCTGTTGCACAAGGCCTTTGGAAAGGTTGGGGTAGCAGGGACGAGCTTCGGCTTGTCGACGCTCACCTCCCACAACACCGGCACCCCGTGCCCAACATCGCGTGTGAGCACCTCCGCCGGTTTGCCGTAGGAGCGGGTGAGCTCCGATCGGACTTTCGGGATCTCGCCGGAGTAGGGCGCCGGCGGGGCGCAAGCGACCAGCGCAAACGTCGCGGCGGCCGCTGCGGCGGCGTGACGGCGGGCCCCTTTTCGCATGCGTCGGAGCCTACCAGGCATACACTTGGAAGCCATGCGCGCAGATTTGTCTGACTACAAGCACCTGGCCGGCGGCAAGGTCCGCGAGATCTACGAGGTTGACTCCGACACGCTGCTCATGGTCGCCTCGGACCGGATCTCCGCGTTCGACTTCTCGCTGGAGCCCGCAATCCCGGACAAGGGCAGGATCCTGACCGCCACGTCCATGTTCTTCTTCGATCTTCTCGACGTGCCGAACCACCTTGCCGGCCCGATCGACGACCCGCGCGTGCCCGACTCCGCTTTGGGCCGCGCCATGCTGGTGAAGAAGCTCGACATGGTGCCGTTCGAGTGCGTCGCCCGCGGCTACCTCACCGGCTCGGGCAAGAAGGAGTACGATGCCCGCGGCAAGGTTTGCGGCGTCGACCTTCCGGAGGGCCTGAAAGAGGCCTCCAAGCTGCCGGAGCCGATTTTCACCCCGGCTACCAAGGCGGAGCAGGGCGACCACGACGAAAACGTCACCTTCGACTACATGGCCAACAAGATCGGCACCGAACTGGCCGACAAGCTCCGCGAGCTCACGCTGGCCGTCTACACCCGCGCCGCCGAGCACGCCGAGTCTAAGGGCATCATCCTCGCCGACACGAAGCTGGAGTTCGGCATCGACCAAGACGGCAACGTCGTGCTGGCTGATGAGGTGCTCACCCCCGATTCCTCCCGCTACTGGCCGGCGGACGGCTACGCGGAGGGTCAGGTGCAGCCCAGCTTTGACAAACAGTACGTGCGCAACTGGCTCACCGGCCCGAAGGCGGACTGGGATCCGGCATCGAACACGCAGCCGCCGGAGCTGCCCGGCTCCGTTGTGGAGGCGACCCGCGACCGCTACATCGAGGCCTACGAGCGCCTTTCGGGCAAGCGCTTCGCGGATTGGCCGGGAAGCAAAGCCTAGACTCGACGTCTATGGCATCAACGCACATCAACCCACCTGAGCCAGCCAAGCGACCAGTCACCCGCGCCTTCCACGGCCGCGAGTTCGTCGACGACTACGAGTGGCTGCGCGATAAGGACAATCCCGAGGTCATCGCTCACCTCGAGGCGGAGAACGCCTACACCGACGCGATGACCGAAGACCTGAAACCGCTCACGGACGCGGTGTACGGGGAGATCAAGTCGCGCGTGAAGGAAACGGACATGTCCGTACCGCAGCGCCAGGGCGACTGGTGGTACTACGGCCGCACCGAGGAGGGAAAGAGCTACGCCACCTCGTGCCGCGTGCCGGTCGCCGGCGACCCGTGGGCCCCGCCCGAAGTCACGGACGACATGCCGGGCGAGCAGGTGCTGCTCGATTTGAACGAACTTGCGGACGGCCACGAGTTTTTCTCCCTCGGCGCCTCGTCGGTTTCCACGTCGGGGCGCCTGCTCGCGTACTCCGTCGACACCGAGGGCGACGAGCGGTTCACGCTGCGCATCAAGGATCTTGAGGGCGGTTCGCTTTACGACGACCACCTGACAGACATCTTCTACGGCGCCGTATGGGCCGGCGACGACTACCTCTTTTACATCCGCGTCGACGAAGCGTGGCGCCCGCACCAGGTGTGGCGACACAAGGTGGGCACGCCCGAGTCGGACGACGTGCTTGTGTACGAGGAAACCGACGAGCGCTTCGGTGTCGGCGTGGGTGCCGACCGCGCGGAGCGCTACCTGTTCATCGCGTCAGCATCGTCGCTGACCAGCGAGTACCGCGTCGCGCCCCTGGACGACCCGACCGCAGACTTTCAGGTCATGTGGCCCCGCGAGCCCGGTGTGGAGTACCACCCGGATTACGCCCAGGTGGGCGACCGCGATTACTGGGTGGTCACCCACAACGCCGCAGGGCCCAACTTCGCAGTAGGCGTGTGCCCAGTCGGTGAGCTGCCGGCGCTGACGGAGCTCGACACGATTCTCGAGCACTCGGAGACCACCCGCGTGGAGGGCGTCGACACGTACCGCGACTTCATGTTCGTCAGCTACCGTCGCGGCGGTATCGCCCGCCTTGCGGTGGCGGGACTGACTGACGGTTTCGGCGGCTGGCACGAGCTTGAGTTCGACGAGGAGCTCTACACGGCATCCCTGATCGGCAACCCGGAGTGGGACGCGCCGGTTGTGCGCATCGGCTACACCTCGTTCACCACGCCGTCGACGGTGCTGGACTACCGCGTGGGCAGCGGCGAGTTCACCAAGCTCAAGCAGCAGGAGGTGCTCGGCGGGTACAACCCGGACGAGTACGAGGCGTTCCGCCTGTGGGCGAGGGCTTCGGACGGGGTAGAGGTGCCGGTGTCGGTGGTGCGTCGTAAAGCAACTGCCCCTGGGCCGCAGCCGACCTTGCTCTACGGCTACGGCTCGTACGAAGCCTCGACCGACCCGGGCTTTTCCGTGGCGCGCCTGTCGCTTTTGGATCGGGGCATGGTGTGGGCGTGCGCCCACGTGCGCGGCGGCGGCGAAATGGGCCGCACCTGGTACGACACGGGCAAGATGCTGCACAAGGTCAACACGTTCACCGACTTCGTGGCGTGCGCGGACATGCTGATCGATGGGGGCTACACCACGCCTGCGCAGATGGTCGCCGAAGGCGGGTCCGCAGGCGGGCTGCTCATGGGCGCGGTGGCGAACCTCGCCCCGGAAAAGTTCGCGGGCATTCAGGCGATTGTGCCGTTTGTGGACCCGCTGACCTCCGTACTCAAGCCCGAACTGCCGCTGACTGTGGGCGAGTGGGAGGAGTGGGGCGACCCGTACCACGACCCGCAAGTGTACGACTACATGGCGGCTTACGCGCCGTACGAGAACGTCTCCGCGCAGAACTACCCCGCGATCTTGGCGGTAACCTCGCTGAACGATACCCGGGTGCTGTTCGTGGAGCCGGCGAAGTGGGTAGCCAAGCTCCGGGAGGTCGGCCGCGGCGGACCGTTCTTGCTCAAGACGGAGATGGCCGCTGGCCACGGCGGTGTGTCGGGGCGCTACGCGAAGTGGAAGCAGACCGCCTTCGAATACGCGTGGACGCTTGCTACGTCCGGCGCGGTTGACACGAGTGTGGAAAAATAGGGCCCATGCCTGGCCGCCTCCTCGTCTCCGTTTCCTCGATTTTTGATGAAACGTTGCCCGGGGTGCAGGCCCTGATCAACGAGCTGGACCGCGAGGACGTCCCGGTCTCGCTGCTGGTCGCCCCGCACATCGACAACCGGTGGCACCTGGCGAAGGACAAGCACACGCGCAAGTGGCTGCGCGACCAGGCGGGGCAGCGCGCGATGCTGCTCAACGGCTTCGACCAGGCGGTGCAGGGACGGCGCGCCGAGTTCGCCACCCTCGAGCAGCACGAGGCGAAGTTGCGGCTGAAGGGGGCCACTCGCCAGATGGAGTCGCTGGGTTTCGACTTCGACATGTTTGCCCCGCCGCGCTGGCAGATGTCCGCGGGCACGCTTGAGGTGCTGCCGGACTTCGGGTTTGACGTCGCGGCGTCGACAAAGGGCATCCACCACCTGCTCACCGGAGAATTCACCCAGTGCCGCAACCTGTCTGTTGGCGAGGGCTACGGCGCGGCGAAGTGGTGGCGCCGCAACATCATCAAGGCGGCGGCCCGCGGCGCCGAGCGCGGCAACACGATCCGCCTGTCCGTTTCCGGCCGCGAGCTGGGTACGAAGAAGGTGCACCGCGACTTCGTGGCCGCGGCCCGCGAGGCCGTTAAGGCCGGCGCGGAACCCTCCGACTACCGTGCCTACCAATAATCCGGCACACCAAGTAGATCCCGAACGAGATAAACGCGACGAACACGCTGACCGGCACGCCGGGCGCCAGCGACAAAATCATGCCGCCGACCGCGGCGACCTCGGCGAAAATAACCGAGTAAAGTACCGCGAGCTTCGGGTTCGCGGTGATCTGGGCGGCTGCAGCGCCGGGCGTGATCAGAAGCGACATGACCAGCAGCGCGCCGACGATCTGCACGCTTTGGGCGGACGCGACGCCGACGAGCACGGCGAAGGTGAGCGCCATGGCTTTGACGGGCACGCCTGCCGCAGCGGCCATCTCCGGGTCGGCGGAGGCGAACAGGAGGGGGCGCCACAGGACAACCACCGCGCCGGCAACCAGGGCGGTGGTGAGTCCGAGCAGGACGAGGTCTTGGCCTGTCACGCCGACTATCTGGCCGGTGAGCAGCGCGAGCGCGCGGTTGGCGTTGCCGGGGTAGAGGTGGATGAACAGCACGGATAAGCCCATACCGAAACTCATGACCACGCCGACGGCGGAATCCTGCTGGCCTTTGAGCCCGAGCGCTGCGAGCACGACCGCGGCGACGACGGCGCCGACGATCGCGCCCAAACCGACGTTGATGCCGGTCAGCAGGGCGGCGGAGGCGCCCATCAGCGCGAGCTCGCTCGTCGCGTGGACGCTGAACGACATCTGCCTCAGCACGATAAGAGGCGCCATGACGCCGGAGAGCACACCCAGCAGCGCGCAGGCGATAAGGGTGGCCTGGACGAAATCGAGGGAAAGCAGTTCAAGCGTCGTCACAGGACCACAAGCTTCCCGTTTACTTCTGCGACGTCGACGTGGGTGCCGAAGAGATCGCTAAGCACCTCGCTGCGCATGACCTCGTCCACGCTGCCCAAGACGTGGCCTTGAGGCCCGATGTAGAGGACGCGGTCGACGACGCTTAGCAGCGGGTTGATCGAGTGCGTGACGCAGACGACCGCGGCGCCTGAGTCCTTCAACCTTCTTGTGGTTTCGTGTTGGCGGGCGGGGTCGAGGGAGAGCAGGGGCTCGTCGGCAAGCAAGAGCTCCGGATCCTGCGCAAACGCCTGTGCTTGGCGGATGAGCTGCTGTTGCCCGCCGGACAGTGTGCCGACGCGCTGGTCGGCGAAACTGCGGGCGCCGACGAAATCGAGCAGCTTATCGACGCCCTCGGTGCGCCCAAAGGGTCTCGGGTTCACAGCGAGCGAGACGAGGTCGCGGCCGCGCATCGGCAGATCCGGCGGGAACATGCGCTGCTGCGGTATCAGTCCGATGCGTCCGCTGACGCTGACAGTGCCGCTGGTGAGCGAGCGCGTGCCCAGGACCGTGCCGATCAGGGTGGACTTGCCCACACCGTTCGGCCCGAGCACGGCGAGGAACTCGCCACGCTCCAGCTCGAGATTCAAGTTCGACCAGAGGGGGTCGACGGCGGCGCCGCGAAACGAAAGGATCACTGTGCGGATTCTACGAGCGCGTCCGCGATCTGCTCAACGTAGTCCAGCACGCTGGTGCCGGCGGGTGGAATCTCGGTGATCTCGACGATGGTGGTGTTGTGCGATTTCGCGGCGTCGACGATGCGCTGCGCCGCGCTGGTCATTGACTGGGGGTTGACGATCAGCACATCAACGTGGCCGTTCTCGATCTCCTGGATGAAGTTTGCTACAGCGCTTGCCGACGCCTCCCCGTGATTCAACGCCGCCTTCCTGTAATCAGCCGGCGTGGTGTCGTGCATCTCGGATCCGGCAATCAGGTGGTCTGCGATCGACTCCGTCTGCGCGACGTGCAGGTGTGGCAGGTTGCCGATCTTCTGCTTGAGCGCGGCCATGCGGCTTTCCACCTCGGTCGCGTCACCGCCCACTTTCGCCTCAACCTCCTTGGCCACGGCGGTAATCGCGTCGGGGGAGAACCAGACGTGCTCATTCACGCTGTGGTCGTGGTGGTCGTGGTGGTCGTGGTGGTCGTCGTGGCCGTGGTCGTGCGCGTCATCGAGACCTGCGAGGTCGAACGCGTTGATCACCCGGTCTTGCTCTGCGACCTCGTAGAGGGCCGCGTCGTACCCGCCGCCGTTGGCGATAACGGTGTTGGCGGCTTTCACTCGAGCGAGGTCCTGAGCAGTCGGCTCGTAGTGGTGGGGGTCGATACTCGTGCCGGTGAGGATCGCGGGTACGTCGTTCCCGGTCACTGCGGAGGCGACGTCGGCCCAGACGCCTGTGGTCGCGACGAGTTCTGCTTGGTCGCTGCTGGTCGTGCCGTCGCACGCCACAAGGGTTACCGCGAGGAGGGGGACTGCTGCAAGGGTGGGGGTGATTCGCATGCGCAAATTTTAAGCACTAATGAAAATCGTTTTCAATTTGAGTGTGGGGTAAAAACGCGAGAACTCCACCCCCGCGCAGGGAGGTGGAGTTCTACGGCTGCGCGGTGTTAGTTGGAAGAACCAGCGTCACCGCACGCGGAGACCAGCGTTGCGATCGCGGCAGCGCCGAGGGAGATCGCCGCCAGGCCGGTAAGGGCCTGAACCGCGCCGATGCCCATGCTGCTCAGCTGCTCAGCGGTCAACGCGAGCTGCGGGACGAAGACGTTGAGCTGCTGCTGCGCGAGGGTGTTGAGCTGGTTGACCTGATCCTGCACCGGTTGGAGCGCCGGGATGCCGATTGTCGCTGCGAGGCCGAGCGGAACCAGCGCGACCAGCGGCAGACCCCAGCCGACAGCTGCGGCGATGCAGCGGCCGTTAGAGGAGGCGTTCGTTCCCGGAGCCGGGGCCGGCGCCGGCGTGGAGCCGGTGACCTTGCCGAGGTTCTGGGTGGTGCCGTCGGAGTAAGTGAGCACGAGCTCGCCGTTGTCGTTGACCTCCGCGCTGGTGACGCCCCGTCCGTCGGTGCCTGGCTGGGCCGCGACCTTGCCCAAGTTGCTGGTCTCACCGTCGCTGTAGGTGATGATCAGATCGCCGTCGTTGTTGATGACAGCATCCGCCACGAAGCGTGGCTTGTTCACGTTGACGGTGACCTCGACGCTGTCCTGACTGCCGTCCGGGTAGGTGACAAGCACAGCGCGCTTTTGACCAGCGCCTGGCTGATCGGTCTTTGCGTCCGACCACTGGAATGTGGTGCCCTCAGGCAATGCGTCAGCGTTCTTGATCACGGATTTCGCCTCCGGTAGCTCCTCGTTCTGAGTCACCGTGATCGCATCGCCGGACTCCGGCTCGTGCTGATCTTTCTCGCGCTCGGGGAAGCTGATGCCGACCTTCACCGGGTCGTGGTCGGAAGCAGCGAACGGGTTGTCGTTCTGGAAGAGATCCGCACCGTGGTAGTTGCGGCGCGAGTACTGGAAAACAATCGGCTCGTCCGCGTTAATGTTCCACACCGCCGCATCCTGGACGAGTGCGCGCGCAGCCTCGTTTGCGAGCACGTGGTCGAGGGAGCCAACGTGCTTGCCGAAGGAGTAGGACGACTCTTGTGCCGCGGCGCCGGCGCCAGCGACGTTGTGCTCGGCGTTGTGCTCAACGATCTCGAATCCGCCGCCGTTGAGCGCCGTGATGGAATCCTCGCGCGAGTACGAGTTCAGGTCGCCGAGGATGAAGACTGGTTTGTTGTCCCACTGGTTTTGCTGTTGCAGGTGATCGAGCAGCGCCTGCGCTTGGGCCTTACGCACGTTCGGGTTGTTGGCCTGGCCATCGTTTTGGTCGGCATCGCCCCGTGCCACCGATCCCTTCGACTTGAAGTGGTTCACGATCGCGACGAAGCTTTCGTCGTCGGAGCCGCCCTTGGGCTTGAATTCCTGTGCCAACGGTTGGCGGGCGGTCCCTGTAAACGCGGGGTCGTCAAAAATGACGGATTCGCCGACCGGCTCAACCTTGTCTTTGTTGTAGATGAACGCGACGCGGATGAAGTCCTCATTGGTGCCGAGCTGCGCCGGCGACTTGACGTAGTCCCAGGTGCCGCCAGCGTCGTTAAGCGCCTCAACAAGTTTCCCGAGGGATTCGTCGCGCTTGGCAACGTCGCCGGAGGTCTTCGCCGTGTTCTCAACCTCCATCAGGCCGACGACGGAGGCGTCCAGCTCGTTGATGGCCAGCACGATCTTGTCCTGCTGGTCCTTGAACGCGTCTTGGGTGAACGCGCCGCGGACGTTGCAGCGGTTCGCAGCGATGTCGTTGCCGAAACGGTCCTGGTACGCCTTGCAGCCAGCTTCGGTCTCGCCGAGGGTGGTGAAATAGTTCAGCACGTTGAAGGAACCGATGGACAGATCGCCCTTGACCTGGCTCGGCACATTGCGCACTGCTTCGCGGGTATCTGCCCACTCGACCGGGAGGTCCTCCTCCGGGCTCTTGCCGGTGAGCGGCACGAGCGGCTGGAAGCGCCACGCGTTGAAGGAGTACTCGACGATGACACCGGAGTCTTTAAACTCCAGTTGGTCGCCGACGCGCATCGACTTGATGCCCTTGTCGGAGGTTTGGAGGTAGGGAAGCGGGATGTCTTTGTTGTTGCGGAAGTAGTTGTAGGTGGAAGCGTCGTCAAGCAGGATGATGCTCTTGAGCTGCTCCTGCTCGAGCGCGTATGCCTCCTCGCCGGGCGCCATGACGTCGGTCGGTTGGCGCAGGGGCTCTTCGCCCGGGACGATGCCCATCTCGCCGTAGGTGTTGAAGCTGTAGTTGTCCGTCACCGTGTGGACTCCGGGCTTGACCAGCATGCCTTCGTAGCGTTCGCGCGCCTCGTCGCCGGCGGGCAGGGAGTCGAACTCAACAGGGGTGACCGGTTCGAAATCTTCGTTCAGTGCGGTGATCCTGGGGCCAGACAGCTGCGTGGAGGTGTTGAACTCCTCGACCTTGCCGGTGACCTCGATGTAGGAACCACGCGCAGGGTAGGTCTCCGGTTTTGCGCCCTTGCCCATGTAGACAAAGACAGCGTCAGATGCGTCGCCGTCGTTTTTCACCTTGCCCGCGCCGGGGGTCTGCATGTAGAAGCCGTCGCGGCCGCCCTCGTTGTACACCGCGGTGACAACGCCGCGGGTGGTTACCGTTTGGCCCTCGAGCGGAGAGGAAGCGCCCGGACCCTGAATGTCTGCAATGGTGACTGGTTCGGTCGGCTGCGGCTGGGGTTGCGGCTGGGGATCGGTCGGATCCGGATTGTTGGGCTCCGGAGTCTCCTCGCCGTTCGATGCGCCCGGGGTCGGGGCGTCTACTTTGAAATCGTTCGCGTTGTTGTCGGTGTCAACGCCGTCCCGCTTGCGCTGAACTGAGGTGCCGTTGTTCGTGCCTGCAGCAGGGGAGTCCCCTTCGGCTTCCTTGGCAGCGCCCCACCCAAGGAGGTCGACTACACTGCCGTTGGCGTCGATGAGCTTTGCAATGGCCTGCTTGCCTGCGAAATCGAAATTCAAAATTTGATCTGGAGCCGGCAGCTCACCGGTAGCGTTGTTGCCCGCCCAACCTTGCACAAGGAAGAAAGATTTTGGCTGAATCGTGCCGTTGAGCACGTGCGGGTGACGGCCCCCCTTTCCGCCGTTTGCGGAGTACTGCTCAATCTGCCACCCGGTGATGTCAATCGGGGCGTCCGTCGGGTTATAGAGCTCGACGAAGTCGTTGGAGTACACGGAACCGCTGTTACCGCCGCCTCCGTAAACCTCGTTGATGACGACGTTGGTGCCGTCAACGGCGGCGGAAGCGGAAGGAGCGACGACGGAAACGGTGCCGGCTGCGAGCGCGATGGCGAACGTCGCACTAAGTGCCTTGCGATTCGAGTTACGCATGGGAAACGAACCTCTCGTGGATAGCTAGGTGGCCAGTAAGGGAAGCGGTGCAAAGCTTGCACCGCCAAAGTAACTCCGCTAGACGGCGTACGGGCGGTCTACTGACAGGGTTCTCCAACAGTTCACCCACCGTTTACCGAGGCTGTTCCGAGGGCCTTTGGGCTGTGTGGTGGCTCGGATATACTTATCGCCGACCTAATACAGGCGTCCAACCTCCCTCAACACGAAGGATTCTCATGGCACGAGTCGTCGTCAATGTCATGCCCAAAGCCGAAATTCTGGACCCGCAGGGCCAAGCAGTGCTGCGCGCGCTGGGCCGGATCGGGGTGGAGGGTGTCACCGATGTCCGTCAGGGCAAGCGCTTCGAGATCGAGGTGGATGACACTGTCTCCGATGAGGAGCTGCGCCGCATGGCGGAGACCCTCTTGACCAACACCGTGATCGAGGATTTCGAGGTTGTGCGATGAGCGCAACCATCGGTGTAATCACGTTTCCAGGCACGCTTGACGACGTTGACGCGTTGCGTGCCGTGCGCCTCGCCGGTGCTGAGCCCAAGCAGCTCTGGCACGCGGACGACGATCTGACTGGCGTCGACGCGGTGGTCGTCCCCGGTGGTTTCTCCTACGGTGACTACCTGCGCTCAGGCGCGATCGCAGCCCAAGCACCGATGATGGGCGCGGTGATCGAGGCAGCCAAGGGCGGTATGCCGGTGCTCGGTATCTGCAACGGATTCCAGATCCTCACTGAGGCGGGTCTTCTGCCGGGTGCGCTGACCCGCAACCAGAACCTCAACTTCCACTGCGTGGACACGTACCTCGAGGTGGCGAACACCTCCACCGCCTGGACCACCGAGTTTGATCAGGGCCAGCGCATCTACGTTCCTGCTAAGCACGGCGAGGGCCGCTTCCAGGCCGCGCCCGAAACCATCGAAGCGCTGGAGAAGGAGGGCCGCGTGGTCTTCCGTTATACCGACAATTTCAACGGCTCCATCAACGCGATCGCCGGCGTGACCAACGAAACTGGCCGCGTCGTCGGCCTCATGCCGCACCCGGAGCACGCCATTGAAACGCTCACCGGCCCGTCCACCGACGGCCTGGGCCTGTTCACGTCCGCCATCAACGCTATTTCGAAGATCGGAGCGTAAAACACAGATGACTGTGGTGAATGACACCGTCGAAAACGCGAAGGCGACCCCGGATACGGTGCAGCCCTACGCCGAGCTCGGCCTCAAGGACGACGAGTACCAGAAGATCAAGGACATCCTCGGCCGCCGTCCGACGGACGCCGAGCTCACCGTCTACTCCGTGATGTGGTCGGAGCACTGCTCCTACAAGTCTTCGAAGGTGCACCTGCGCTACTTCGGCGAGACGATGACGGATGAAATGGCGTCGAAGATCCTCGCCGGCATCGGCGAGAACGCCGGTGTTGTGGACATTGGCGGCGGCGACGCTGTGACCTTCCGCGTGGAGAGCCACAACCACCCGTCGTTTGTCGAGCCCTACCAGGGCGCGGCGACCGGTGTTGGCGGCATCGTCCGCGACATCATGGCGATGGGCGCGCGCCCGATCGCGGTGATGGACCAGCTGCGCTTCGGCCCCATTGACGCCGACGACACCAAGCGCGTGCTGCCGGGCGTGGTGCACGGCATCGGCGGCTACGGCAACTGCCTCGGCCTGCCAAACATCGGCGGCGAGACGGTGTTCGACGCCGCCTACGCCGGCAACCCGCTGGTCAACGCGCTGTGCATCGGCACGCTGAAGGTGGAGGACCTCCACCTTGCGTTCGCGTCCGGCACCGGCAACAAGGTGATCCTGTTCGGCTCCCGCACCGGCCTCGACGGCATCGGCGGTGTGAGCGTGCTCGGCTCGGCCACCTTCGAGGAGGGCGAGGAGCGCAAGTTGCCGGCGGTGCAGGTCGGCGACCCGTTCGCGGAAAAGGTGCTCATCGAGTGCTGCCTCGAGCTTTACGCGGCTGGCGTCGTGGTGGGCATCCAGGACCTTGGCGGCGGCGGCCTGTCGTGCGCCACCTCCGAGCTGGCTGCGGCCGGCGACGGCGGCATGCGCGTCGACCTCGACGCTGTTCCGCTGCGCGCCGAGAACATGACCGCGGCAGAGATCCTGGCCTCCGAGTCGCAGGAGCGCATGTGCGCGGTTGTGGCTCCGGAAAACGTGGACAAGTTCATGGAAATCTGCGCCAAGTGGGACGTGGGCGCGGCCGTCATCGGTGAGGTCACGGACGAGCACGACCGCCTCGCCGTGTACCACCAGGGTGAGCTGGTGCTCGACGCGCCGCCGTCGACGATTGACGCGGGCCCGGTTTACGAGCGCCCGTTTGCGCGCCCGGATTGGTTGGACGGTGTGCAGGGGGAAGGGGGCGTCGATAAGCACCTGCCCCTGAAGGACACCTGGTTGAAGATGGTTGCTTCCCCGGCGCTGTGCTCGCGCGACTTCATCACCGAGCAGTACGATCGCTACGTGCGCGGCAACACCGTGCAGGCAAAGTACGCCGATTCCGGTGTGCTGCGCATTAACGAGGAGACGAAGCGCGGCGTGGCAGCGTCGGCCGACGCGTCGGGCCGCTACACCTACCTGGATCCGAACATGGGTGCGCGTCTTGCTCTGGCAGAGGCGTACCGCAATGTGGCTGTCACCGGCGCGAAGCCGGTCGCGGTGACCAACTGCCTGAACTTCGGCTCCCCGGAGAACCCGGACGTGATGTGGCAGTTCCGCGAGGCGGTGCATGGGCTTGCAGACGGCGCGGCCGAACTTTCTATCCCCGTCTCCGGCGGCAACGTGTCCTTCTACAACCAGACCGGCGAGACCCCGATCCTGCCGACCCCGGTTGTCGGCGTGCTGGGTGTCATTGAGGACGCGGAGAAGACCATCCCGCACGCGGCACCCGCGGGCGAGGAGTACACGCTGATCCTGCTCGGCGAGACCAAAGACGAGTTCGGCGGTTCCGTCTGGCAGGACATCTCGGGAGCCGGCCTTGCGGGCCTGCCGCCGCAGGTTGTCCTGGCCAACGAGGCGCGGCTGGCGGAGTACTTCGCCGAGCCGGAGGGCATCTCGGCCGCCCACGACCTCTCCGAGGGCGGTTTGTCTCAGGCCCTGTTCGAGCTGCTGCTCGGCTCGGACTTGGGCGCGGAGATCGACCTGTCGGTGGTCCACGAGGACGCGTTTACCGCGATGTTCTCCGAGTCAGCTTCCCGCGTGCTCGTCGCGGTGACCAGGGACCGCGCCGACGCCGCCGTGGCGCGCGCGACCTCCGCCGGGATCCCGGTGGCGGTGCTTGGCTCCACCACCGAGGACGGCGTCATCCGCTTCAGCGGCGAGGAGATCGCCGTGGCTGAGCTCGCCGGCGCGTGGGCGGCCACCATGCCGGGCCACTTCGGACACGCGACGGCGCCGAACTCGGCGGTTTAGTCCACGCGCTGGGCGGCCTCGGGCAGCCGCACCAGCGGCACCGGCTCGTACTGGCCGCGCAGATCTTTCAGGGTCTGCGTGTGCTCCCAGAGCCGCTTGTCCTCGTCCGTCACCGGGGTGAACTGGCGGGCGGGCAGGGGGTTTCCGTCGATGTCGATACCCAGGTACGTCACCGAGGCGTGGATGGCCTCGGTGAGCTGCTCCTGCCCGCCGCGCGGGTCGCCGGAGCGCACCGAGATCGAGGTGTGCAACGACCGGGTGTCGGTGCGGGTGAGCCGCGCCTCAACCTCGATCAAATCGCCGATGTGGATCGGCTTGTAAAAGCGGATGCCGCCCGCGTACACCGCGACGGTGCGCTCGCCCGACCATTCCATGGTGCAGGACAAACCGGCCTCGTCGATCCACTCCATCGCCGTGCCGCCGTGCACGTTGCCGCCCCAGTTCACATCCGTCGGCTTGGCCAGGAAGCGGTGGATCGTGCGCGGGGCGGTCGAATCGCGCGTGTAGGTCTGCTCGCTCATCTCTTGCTCGATCGCCTTGCGCAGCTCGATGCGCGACAGGGCGGCCTCAGCCACGCGGCGCTCCTCGTCGTCGGAGGGAACGAACGTGGGCACCGGCGTGGGCCGGCCAGTAGCCGGGTCCTTCGCCACGAAAATCACCAGGCAGTCGCACGCGCGGGTGAATACGCCCTGGCGCGGGTCGGCGGAAAGCACCTCGTTGACAATGTGCATCGAGGAGCGCCCCGTCATCGCCACGCGCGAGCGCACCTCCACGATGTGGCCGGAGGGGATCGGGCGGGTGAAGTGGATGTGGCCCACGTACGCGGTCACGCAGTACGTCGACGACCACTGTGCCGCACACGCGTAGGCGGCCTTGTCAATCCACTCCAGCACGCGCCCGCCGGCGACGCCTTGCGCGCCGGCGTGCAGCACGTCGGTCGGCGCCGCCATGAAGCGCAGCGTGATGGAGGGGGATTTTTCGGTCGGCACAGCGGTGTTCGGCATAGCCACACCTTAAACGCTTGGGGTTACCATCTGCGCTATGGCTACGAAGAAGGTCGATCCGCACGAAACGCGCGCCGCGGTGCGCGCTGTTGAGGCATGGCTTAAAGACGCCTCGTTACCCGCCCCGGGGCGCCAAGCCCTGGCAGCAGCGTGCCGCACCACCGCACGCACGCTTGCGGAGGAGTTGCCCGGCCACACCGTTGAGCTGCGCGTCCCGCCGTTCGTCGCGGTCCAGTGCATCGAAGGTCCGCGGCACACGCGCGGCACCCCGCCGAACGTGGTGGAGTGCGACCCGCGCACGTGGCTCCGTCTCGCCACAGGGCTGACCGACTTCGACGCGGAAGTCGCCAGCGGCGCCGTGGATGCCTCGGGTTCGCGCGCGGGTGAGGTCGCCCGCGGCTTGCCGGTAATTCCTTTGTGAGGGCCCGAGTCCGATACAGTGGTGGGTGTGCATGACCTAGTCAATCAGGGTGCAAATCAGCAAAACGATGAGCCGCGCGAGGAGTGCGGCGTCTTCGGCGTGTGGGCGCCGAAGGAAGACGTGTCGAAGCTGACCTACTTCGGCCTCTTCGCGCTGCAGCACCGCGGGCAAGAGGGTGCCGGCATCGCCGTCGGCGACAAGGAAAACATCGTGGTGTTTAAAGACACCGGCCTGGTAAGCCAGGTGTTCGACGAGTCGGCGCTGGACGCTTTGCAGGGAGATGTGGCCATCGGCCACACCCGCTACTCCACAGCCGGGGGCAACTCGTGGGACAACGTGCAGCCGATGTTCCGCACCTCGCCGAACGGCACCGACGTGGCCCTCGCCCACAACGGCAACCTGGTCAACTACATGGAGCTGCAGCACGAGGCGATTGCCAAGAAGCTCATCCCGGCCGCTGGGGTCAAGGGCCAGGGGTCGAGCTCGGATACGGCAGTTGTTTCGGCGCTGCTCGCCGATCTAATCACCGAAGAGCATTCGCTTATCGACGCCTGCCGGGAACTCCTTCCGCGCATCCGCGGCGCTTTCTGCTTCATGATCACCGACGGCCACACCCTCTACGCCGCCCGCGATCCCCACGGCGTGCGCCCGCTTTCCCTGGGCCGCCTCGACGGGGGCTGGGTCGTGGCGTCTGAGACCTGCGCCCTCGACATCGTGGGCGCGTCCTTTGTACGCGACATCGAGCCGGGCGAGCTCATCTGGATCGACGAAACGGGTGTGCATTCCGAGCGCTTCGCCGAGACGCCGAAGGCGCACTGCGTTTTCGAGTACGTCTACGTCGCCCGCCCGGATTCGGTGATCGAGGGCAAGTCCGTCAACGCCGCCCGCATTGAGATCGGGCGCAGGCTGGCAAAGGTCCGCCCGGTTGAGGCGGACTTGGTGATGCCGGTGCCGGAATCGGGCACCCCGGCCGCCATCGGTTACGCCGAGGAGTCCGGGATCCCCTTCAAACAGGGCATGATGAAAAACGCGTACGTGGGCCGCACCTTCATCCAGCCCTCGGACACGCTGCGTCAGCTGGGACTGCGCCTGAAGCTCAACCCCGTGCGCGAGGTCATTGAGGGCAAGAAGCTGGTCGTGGTGGACGACTCTATCGTGCGCGGCAACACTCAGCGCAAGCTGATCCGCATGCTGCGCGAGGCGGGTGCCGCCGAGGTGCACGTGCGCATCGCGTCGCCGCCGGTGAAGTGGCCCTGCTTCTACGGTATTGACTTCGCCAGCCCCGGCGAACTGATCGCCAACCACGGCAAGGCCGGCACCGATGCGGAAGTAGCCGAATCCATCCGCACGATGATCGGCGCCGACTCGCTCGCCTTCGTCCCGATCGACGACATGGTGGAGGCGACTACCCAGCCGGCGGAAAACTTGTGCGCGGCCTGCTTCACCGGCGACTATCCTTTGGGCCTGCCGGACGGCAACCCCAACGCAGACCTTGTCCGACGCATCCAGAAAGGTGCATAGAGCCTCCATGACCACTCCTGAGAACCAACACCCCGTCTCGTACGAGGCTGCCGGCGTGTCCATCGAGGCCGGCGACAAAGCAGTAGAGCTCTTCGCGCCGCACGCCAAGCGCGCCACCCGCCCGGAGGTCCGCGGCGGACTTGGCGGCTTTGCCGGCCTGTTCGCGCTGGGTAAGTACAAGGAGCCGCTGCTCGCCGCCGGTTCGGATGGCGTGGGTACCAAGCTTGCCGTGGCGCAGGCCATGGACAAGCACGACACCATCGGCATCGACCTGGTCGCGATGTGCGTCGACGACCTCGTCGTGTGCGGCGCGGAGCCGCTGTTCCTGCAGGATTACATCGCCATCGGCAAGGTTGTGCCGGAGAAGGTCGCGGAGATCGTGTCCGGCATCGCTGAGGGCTGTGTGCGCGCCGGTTGCGCGCTGCTCGGCGGCGAAACGGCAGAGCACCCCGGTGTGATGGACGCCGACGAGTACGACGTTTCCGCGACCGCCGTCGGCGTGGTCGAGGCAGATGAGCTGCTCGGCCCGCACCGCGTGCGCGAGGGTGACACGGTCATCGCGATGGCGTCGTCTGGCCTGCACTCCAACGGCTACTCGCTCGCCCGCCACGTGCTGCTGGAGCGCGCCGGCCTGCCGCTCGACGGGCACATCGAGGAGCTGGGGCGCTCGCTCGGCGAGGAGCTGCTCGAGCCCACCCGCATCTACGCGCTGGACTGCCTCGAGCTTGCCGCCGAGTGCGAGGTGCGCACGTTTTGCCACGTTACTGGCGGTGGACTCGCCGGCAACATGGAACGCGTCATCCCTGAAGGTCTGGTCGCCGACATGCACCGCACGTCCTGGACGCCGAGCCAGATCTTCCGCACCATCCGCTCGATCGGCCAGGTGCCGGACGCGGAGATGGAGAAGACCTTCAACATGGGTGTGGGTATGGTCGCGATCGTCGCTCCCGAGGACCGCGACCGCGCGCTTGCGATCTTGGCGGCGCGCCACATTGACAGCTGGGTGCTCGGCGAGGTGCGCGCGGCCGCTGAGGGCGAAACTGCCCGCGCGGTGCTGACCGGCTCTCACCCGCAGTACTAGCAAAGGAGCGCACCCCGGCCGGGGTGCGCTCCTTTATTGCTTTGGTGGTGAGATCCTAGCGGGCGACTCGGTGATCCTCGCCGTCCTCGTCATCCCAGGCGCCGTAGTTTGCGTACTCGTCGTACTGGGAATCCACCTCGTCCTCGTCGTCCCATCCGGCTGCCGGTGCTTGACCCGCAAGCTCCCGCTGCAGCGAATCGAGATCCATTTCCGGAGAGTTGTACTTGAGCTGGCGAGCGACCTTGGTCTGCTTTGCTTTGGCGCGTCCGCGACCCATGGCGTGACCCCCTTGAGGTGGTATTATTCGATACGTTTTTGTCCTGCCAGACATAATAGCGGGTAGGGCAAAAAAATTCCCTTCCGGCCCCCGAGCTGCGCCGACGCCGCAAACCTGCGTTACCGGCCTCGCAGCGCGTCCACCGCCCGGCGCCCGGCGCGTTCGCCCTCGTCGGTGGGCAGCGAGTCGGGGTCCACGCGCGCTGCGGTGCCGTCGACGTCCAGATCCACCGCGGTGGCCGAACCGTCGCCGAGCGCAGAGCGCTTCACCAGCGCCAGCGCGATGGGGCCGTAGTCAACGTCGTGGACCACGGTGCCAAGGCGGCCCACAGCGCGGCCGTTCAACGTAACCGGTGCGCCCGGCTCCGGCTGGGTGGGCGAGGAGCCGTCAAGTTGCAGTGTGACCAGAAGGCGGGGGGAGCGGCCGAGGTTCTCCACGCGCGCGACCGTCTCTTGGCCCCGGTAGCAACCCTTGTTCAGGTGGACGGCGGCTGGTTCGGCGCCGCGGGCGATGAAGCGAGGCACCTCGTGGGGAATTGCCTTGGCGTCTAAGTCGCGGTGGATTTCCGGCTCGACGGCGCGCACGCGGGCGGCCTCGTACGCCATGAGGCCGGCGATGTCGAAACCGGCAGAGGTGAAGATTGAGGGGGAGGGAGAGGGGATGAGAGCGTCGGTAAGCAGCAATGCCCCGAACGCCGAAGTGCGGATGGCGGCGGCCTCCGGAAGTTCGGGAGCGCTACCGCGGGGGCTGAGGACGGAAACGAGCTGCAGGTCGGAGTCCTCGATGGTGACGTCGGACCAGAACACCATGCGGCGCACGTAGTCGGTGAAGGATTCGTGCTGCTCGGAGGGCATGTCCAGGTAGAACGTGGTGCCGTCGTACATCACGCCGACGTGGTGCAGGATGCGGCCTTGGGCGTCCAGGTCGAGCGCGAAGCCGCCGAAACTGGCGGGCGCGTCGTCGAGCTTCTGCGTGAGCAGGTTGTTCAGGAACGTGGGCGCGTCGGGGCCGGAAACCTCCACCACGCGCCGGTGCGACCGGTCGATCACAGCCGGTGTGGTGGCGAGGCGCCGCTGCTCCGCGAGCGGGTCGCCGTAATGGAGGGCAACGCCAGTTTCGGGGTCGGGGACAGCGCCGGGGAGATCGAGAAATTCAGACACGATGCCCGATCTTAAGGGCATAATGGGATGCTATGTCGCTGCTGCCTCCGGAACCCGTGATTTACCTGGTAGAGCCGTTCGGCGGTTCGATTCGGCGGCAGAACCCCAACATGCCGCACGTGTATTGGGACGATGCGGCGGTCACCCGCGGCGACGGTGTGTTCGAAACCATCCTCGTGCGCGGTGGCGAGGCCCGGAACCTGGGCAAACACGTCGAGCGGTTCCAGCGTTCCGCGCGCGCCCTAGCGCTGCCGGAACCGGACGCGGAGCATTGGATCCGCGCGACGACAGAAGCGGTGGCGGACTACTGCCGCGAGCACGCGGGCGCCCAGGCGCAAGAAGATATTGAGGCAAAGTGCGTGTGGACGTTGACCCGCGGGCGCGAGACCACAGGGGTCGCGTCGGCGTGGCTGACGGTGCGGCCGATCCCAGAGGACGTGCTTGCGCAGCGCGAGCGCGGCGTCAAGGTGGTGACTACACCGCGCGCGTTCGCGCCGAACTCGGATGTCCAGTGGGCCGGGGCGGAGGCGAAGACGCTGAACTACGCGGCGAACATGGCGGCGCTGCGGTGGGCGAAAACCCAGGGCGCGGACGACGTGATTTACGTGGAAGCGGATACCGGTCGCGTGCTCGAGGGCGCCACCAGCACGGTGCTCATGGTGAAAAAGGGCCAGCGGATGCGCACGCCGAAACCCGAGGCCGGCGTGCTTCGCGGCACCACCCAAGCCGCGGTGTTCGAGGACGCGGTCAAGCTCGGCTGGAAGTGCCGCGAGAAGGACATCTACGTCAACGAACTGGCAAAGGCCGAGTCCGTGTGGCTGGTCAGCTCCACGCGCATCTGCGCGCAGGTGACGCACTTAGACGGCGTGAAGCTTGCCAAACCCGGCAACGAGGCGGAGATCCGCGAGCTCATTGCCGGCGCGCTGCGCTAGCCGGCGACGCGCTTGAGCTCGGCGGACATGTATGGCACCAGCTCGCCGTCCACCACGCGCTCGTCCACCCAGCCGAGGTTGTTGTTCGGCATCAGGCCGTAAAGGCGCTTGCCCGGGCCGTGGTCGACCGGGCCGCGCTCAGTTGCGATGGTGGAGGCGGATTCCAGCTGCCAGGCGCGCTCGTTGAGCAGGCTGCCGTAGAGCACCTCCACCAAGCCGCGGGAGTTGGTCAAGGTGACTTCGATCTCGTCCTTCTCGGAGATGCGCCAGAAACCCACCTCGCGCTGGTCGGCCCCGGTGGATTCGCCTTCCTCGTTCAGGCGCCACTGGCGGGATTCAAAGCGCAGGTAATTTCCGCCGTCGTGGGAAATCACCAGCTGCTGGCCGAAGGCGTACTCCTCGCCGTGGTCGTTGGCCTCGCCGGTGCCCTGCCAGACGCCGACAAGGGGGAGGAGGGCTAACAGGCCGTCGTGAAGCGAGGGCCCCTGGCGCAGGTTTGCTGTGTCGTCCTCGAGCGGAAAGCCCTCGAACCCCAACCCCGGGATGTTCTTGTCGGCGGTGTGCTTCGACTGCTCGGCTGCGAGGTTGACCGCAGCGGAACCATCTAACTTTTCGTTTTCAGTCATAGCAACCAAGGGTAGCCTGGCTGCATGGATCACATGGAGATCGTCCAAGCCGCCGAGGCGCACGACGGTGTCGCGCCGCTGTCAGAGCAGTTCCTGCGGGGATTGACCGATGAAAGCCTCGGCCACAAACGCTACGAGGTGGAAGGCGGGTTTGCGGCGGTTGCGCCTGACGGAGCGGTGGAGCTGGTGGTGCACCCGGGCCACCGGCGGAAAGGCCGCGGGAGGGAGCTCATTTCGCTTGTCGACGATCCCTTGAACCCCATCCACCACACCTTTTGGGCCCACGGCAATCTTCCCGCCGCGCAGCAAACCGCCGCGGCGCTCGGAATGCAGCCCACCCGCGAACTGCTCGTGATGTCGGCCACCGCTGACGAACTCGATGCGGCTGGCGCACTCGACGCGCAGCTGCCGGAGGGGTTTGAGGCGCTCAATCTTGTCCAGGCAGCCGCGCGCTACGGCGAAGATGCGGTGCTAGATAGCTGGCTCGAGGTAAACAACGACGCGTTTTCCTGGCACCCCGAGCAGGGCGGGTGGGACCGCGCGCGGCTCGACCGCGGGATGGATACGGAATGGTTCGACGCGGAAGGGGTCTGGTTCCTCTACAAGGGTGACGATCTCGCCGGATTCCACTGGACAAAGCGGCACCCAGATGAAACGGGTGAGGTGTATGTGGTTGGTTTAGCCTCGGCGTGTCGGGGGGAGGGCTTGGGGGTACCCCTGCTCCAGATGGGGTTGAAGCACCTCGTCGAGCGCGGATCCTCGCAGGTCATCCTCTATGTGGAGGCCGATAACGCACCTGCCGTCAAGCGGTACCGTGAGACGGGGTTCACAGTTGCCGAATCGCACGTGGTGTATGAATTTCCCATGATCTAGCTGGGAGTTTGGGGTCTGGGACGAGAATTCACTGATTGTTTACCTTCATTTACACCGGAGGTTAACCAGCGGCACGTAGCTTTATCAGCCGTGAGTAATCGGAGTTGATTTGCGCCTGCATCCAGCAGGTGGATTTCCAGCCCGAAGGACGGGCCGATTCTCTTCCATTGATCTACAAAGACCGGAAAGGTTACCCCGTGATCCGCAACATCAAGCGCACTGCCGCAATCGCCGGCGTCGTTGCAGTTTCCTCCGCTTCCCTCGTTGCATGTGGCGACTCCAACGACACCACCGCAACTGACACCGCGACCTCCACCGATGTCGCGACCGAGACCGCTGCTTCCGCAACCGAGACCGCTGGTACCGACGCAGCTGCTGCTCCGGCTGGTGACTACGAGCTGACCGGCCAGACCGGCACCCTCGTTGCTGAGGGCGCTTCGTCCCAGCAGAACGCAATGGACTACTTCGGTGCTGTGTACGCCGAGCAGGTTCCGGGCGCAAACCTGGCCTACAACCCGTCCGGTTCTGGCGCTGGCCAGAAGAACTTCATCGCGAACCAGGCTGTCTTCGCCGGTTCTGACTCCCCGCTGAAGGACGACCAGGTCCAGGCTGCCGCTGACCGCTGCGGCGGCAACGAGGCATGGCACCTGCCGTTCGTCATCGGCCCGGTTGCTATCGCTTACAACATCGACGGTGTTGACGAGCTGAACCTGACCGTTGACAACATCGTCGACATCTTCCAGGGCACCATCACCAATTGGAACGACCCGGCTATCGCTGAGTCCAACCCGGGTGCAACCCTGCCGGATCTGCCGATCCAGGTCTTCTTCCGCTCCGACGAGTCCGGCACCTCCGACAACTTCCAGAAGTTCCTCGCCGCCGCTTCCGACGGCAAGTGGACCGGCGAGGGCAAGGCCTTCCCGGCTGAGGTTGGTACCGGTGCTAACGGCTCCACCGGCGTTGCCGAGGAGGTCAAGGCTACCAACGGTGCTATCACCTACGTCGAGGCTGGCTTCGCGGACAAGAAGGCCAACATCGACTTCGGCAACGGCCCGGTCGAGCTCAACGCGGACACCGTGGGCAAGGCTCTGGACAACCTGGAGTTCAAGACCACCGGCCACAACATGGTCGTTGACTCCAGCGCACTGTTCGCTTCCAACGAGGCTGACTCCTACCCGCTGGTTCTGACCACCTACGAGATCGTCTGCTCCGCCGGCTACGACGAGGCGACCTCCAACATGGTCAAGGACTTCCTGAACGTTGCTCTGGACCACCAGGACGACGAGCTGGCTGACGAGGGCTTCATCCCGGTTTCCGGCGCTCACGCTGAGCGACTGCGCGAGGCCATCAACGCTATCCAGTAAGGCATTTTCAAAGCCTTCCGCCCAATAACGCGTGGGACGACTAGCACCTGACGCGGTTGGCGAGTGCGCCCCCCACTGACATTCGTCTTTCGGGGGGCGCACCTGTGCGGGGATGCGATTTCTGCGCCGCGCGCACACCACCTTTTCTCCATCACGATCCTTATATGCGAAGGAAAAGCGAACCATGGCTGACAATGACATGCCAGCAACTGGTCACGATGGCCGCGGCGCAGGCCCGGCGACGCAGACTGATCCAGTAGTGCAGCACTCGACCGGAAGCCCGGTCCAAAATGGCCAAGATCAGGCGACCACCGGCACCCCGATTGCCGACGAGGCGAACACCACCGCTGGTGTGAAGCGCCCGGGCGACCGCGTCTTCGAATTTCTCTCCACCGTCTCCGCCGCGCTGATCACCGTGCTGGTGGCGGCCGTCGGTATCTTCCTCCTCCTCCAGGCAATCCCGCCGCTCGCCCGCAACGAGAACGGACTTCTCGGCTTCTTCACCTACGGCGGGCCGTGGAGCACCGCTGACCTGGAGAACATGAAGTTCGGTATCCCGAACCTGTTCTTCTCCACGATCACCATCTCCCTGATCGCCCTGATCATCGCGATGCCGATCGCGCTCGGCATTGCCCTGTTCCTTTCCAACTACGCGCCGAAGTCTCTGGTTCGCCCGCTCGGCACCTTGGTGGACATGCTGGCCGCCGTCCCGTCAATCGTCTTCGGTCTCTGGGGCGCTCAGGTGCTCGGGCCGAAGCTGGGCAAGTTTTACAACTGGCTCCACAGCTGGGCCGGCGACTTCTTCCTGTTCGCTACCTACCAGAACTCGCCGCCGTTCTCCACGGCCCGCAACATGCTCACCGGCGGCATCGTGCTCGCCATCATGATCCTGCCGATCATCGCCGCCACCGCGCGCGAGGTCTTCGTGCAGACCCCTCCGGGCCAGATCGAGTCCGCGCTGGCGCTGGGCGCCACCCGCTGGGAAGTCATCCGTATGACCGTGATCCCGTTCGGCTGGTCCGGCTTTATCGCCGGCGCGATGCTCGGCCTCGGCCGCGCGCTCGGTGAGACCATGGCGCTCTACATGGTCGTCGCCCCGGCCAACGACTACCGCGGTTCCCTGTTCGACGGCGGCACCACCTTCGCAACCGCGATCGCGAACGCCGCCGCGGAGTTCAACAACCCGATCAGTGCCGGCGCCTACATCGCTGCTGGTCTGGTGCTGTTCGTCCTTACGTTCATCGTCAACTCGATCGCCCGCGCGATTGTGAACAAGTAGGCAGGAGGAGCAAACATAATGTCTACCGCTATTCCGACTCACGGTTCCGGTTCCGACTCCGGCTCCTCCAAGGTCACCACGACCACCACCGCTGACACCGCTGTAGCCACCGGCGGGCGGGAGGGCAACGGTGCCCCGTTCGTTGACATCGCCGGCAGCCGCAAGACCACGAACACCCTCATGGGTGGGTTGATGTGGCTCTGCATGATCCTCGCCCTCATCCCGCTGCTGTGGGTCCTCATCACCGTGGTCTCCAACGGCTGGCGCGCCGTGGTCGACCCGTCCTGGTGGACCGAGGACATGGTCGGCGTCCGCGCCTCCAAGGAGGGCGGCGGCGCGGCCCACGCCATCGTGGGTACCCTGCTGCAGACCTTCGTCGCGTCCCTGTTCTCCATCCCGATCGGTATCTTCACCGCGATCTACCTGGTGGAGTACTCCAACGGCAACCGCCTGGGCAAGCTGACCACCTTCATGGTGGACATCCTCTCCGGTGTCCCGTCGATCGTCTCCGCACTGTTCATCTACGCCCTGTGGATCACCATCCTGGGCCAGCAGCGCTCCGGCTTCGCCGTGTCGCTGTCGCTGATTCTGCTCATGATCCCGGTTGTGGTCCGCAACACCGAGGAGATGCTGCGCGTCGTGCCAATGGATCTGCGCGAAGCCACCTACGCCCTGGGCGTGCCGAAGTGGAAGACCATCGCACGCATCGTGCTGCCGACCGCCCTGTCCGGCATCATCACTGGCATCATGCTGGCCGTCGCCCGCGTGATGGGTGAGTCCGCGCCGGTGCTGATCCTCGTGGGCTCCAACCCGGCCATGAACTGGAACCACATGTTCAACCAGCCGCAGTCTTCGCTGCCGCTGTTCATGCTCGACATGTGGAAGACCGGCGCCACCGGCCCGGCGAACGACCGCCTGTGGGGCGCAGCCCTGACCCTGGTGATCATCGTTGTCGCTCTGAACCTGCTCGCGCGCTTCATCGCCGCGAAGTACTCGGTGAAGAAGAAGTAACCCGCCGTATCCCCCCTTAACCAACAGGAGAAATACTGATGTCCAAGCTCTCTCTCAACGACGTCAACATTTACTACGGCGACTTCCACGCCGTGCAGAACGTGAACATGGAGATCCCGGCCCAGGCTGTGACCGCGTTCATCGGCCCGTCCGGCTGCGGCAAGTCCACCGTGCTGCGCACTCTGAACCGCATGCACGAGGTCATCCCCGGCGCGTCCGTCAAGGGCGAGATCCTGCTCGACGGCAACAACATCTACGGCAAGAACGTCGACCCGGTGGCAGTGCGCAACACCATCGGCATGGTGTTCCAGAAGGCGAACCCGTTCCCGACGATGTCGATTGCTGAGAACGTGGTCGCCGGCCTGACCCTGCAGGGCGTGAAGGACAAGAAGAAGCTCGCCGAGATCACCGAGCAGTCCCTGCGCGGCGCGAACCTCTGGGACGAGGTCAAGGACCGTCTGGACAAGCCGGGCGGCGGCCTCTCCGGTGGTCAGCAGCAGCGCCTCTGCATCGCCCGCGCAATCGCAGTGCGCCCGGAGGTCCTGCTTATGGACGAGCCGTGCTCCGCTCTCGACCCGATCTCGACCCTGGCAGTGGAGGACCTCATCCACGAGCTGAAGGAGGAGTACACCATTGTCATCGTGACGCACAACATGCAGCAGGCTGCCCGCGTGTCCGACAAGACTGCCTTCTTCTCCCTCGAGGCAACCGGTAAGCCCGGCAAGCTGGTGGAGTTCAACGACACCACCACGATCTTCGAGAACCCGGACCAGAAGGAGACCGAGGACTACATCGCTGGTCGCTTCGGCTAGAGCATTTGCTTGACGACGGCACCGTTTCCCACCTCGGGGCGGTGCCGTTTAGCGTTCCCCGGTTATGAACACGACTTGCTGACCGATGGCCACGCAGTGGTCGGCAAAGCGCTCGTAGTAGCGGGCGATCAGCGCGGTTTCCACTGCCTCGCACGCGGTGTGGGCCCAGGCTTTGTCTTTGGCCAGCGCAGCGAGCTTGCTCGCCGCCTCGTCCACCGGCTCGTCGGCGGCGTCGAGTTCGCGCGCCGCATCCGCATCAGGTTCCCGGAGGAACTCCGCGGTCAGCGCCGCCATCTCGTCGACGGCCTCGGCCATGGCCGCGATCTCGGTGCGCACGTCCTCGGGCACCGCGTAATCGGGATAGTGTTGCCGCGAGATTTTGGCCACCAGCTTGGCCAAGTTAGCCATTCGCACGAGGTGGTCTTCGATGCGGATGTAGGCCATAACGCGGCGCAGCTCCGAAGCAACGGGGGCCTGCAGCGCCAGAAGCTCAAGCGCGCGGGCCTCGCACTGGCGCTGGGTGTCCACCACGGCGTCGGAGTTGCTGATTGCTGTCTCCGCAGCCTCCAAATCAATCTCCAAAAGCGCGAGCGACGCCGTGGCCATGCCAGAGCGGGCCTGCTCGCACATGGAGACGATGTCGTCGGTGTACCCGGCGAGAAGGGCGCGGTACTGCCCGCGCAGCTCGGTGCGTGTGTCAGCCGCCATTGTTCTCAATCTCCGCGCCTTCTGGCACCGTCGCATCTTCCGGGTCGTCGAGCCAGCCCTCGGGCAGTGCGATCTTGGAGGCCGAGCCCTGCCGGCCCCGCGCGTCGTCCGCGTGGTCGGCCAGCGCATCCGAGTCCATGATCGGCGCGAGGCGCCCACTCAGCTCAGACAGCGACGTGACCTGCGCCAGTTCCCTGCGGAACTCGCCGCCGACGGGGAAGCCCCGCAGGTACCACCCGGTGTGCTTGCGGATGTCGCGGCAGGCGTGCGACTCGCCGTCGTGAAGCGCAAGAAGCTCCGCGTGGCGGTAGATGATGCGCGCAACCTTGCCGAGCGTCGGCTCGGGCGGAATGTCCTCGCCGCGGAGCTGGGCGCCGAGCTGCGCGAAGAGCCACGGGCGGCCGAGGCAGCCGCGGCCGACCTCCACACCGTGGCATCCGGTGAGCTCCATCATCTTCGCGGCGTCGTCGGCGGCGAAAATGTCGCCGTTGCCGATCACCGGAACACCGCTTCCGTCCATGTGCTCCACAAGGCGCGCGATCTCGTCCCAGTGAGCCTCGCCCGAGTAACGCTGCGCGCCCGTGCGGGCGTGCAGGGCCACCGCAGCTGCGCCGGCGGCTGCTGCAATGCGCCCCGCGTCAAGGTGGGTGTGGTGGTCGTCGTCAATGCCGATGCGGAACTTCACTGTGATCGGAATGCCCGACCCCTCGGCCGCGCGTACCGCCGCGTCCACGATGTTGCCGTAGAGGCGCCGCTTGTACGGGATGGCGCAGCCACCGCCCTTGCGGGTGACCTTCGGCACCGGGCAGCCGAAGTTCATGTCCACATGGTCGGCGATGTCTTCCTCGACGATCATGCGCACCGCGTCGTACGTGAACTTCGGGTCGACGGTGTAGAGCTGCATCGACCGCGGGCGCTCAACCTCGGCGAAGGTGGTCATGTGCAGCGTCTTCTGGTTGCGCGCCACCATGGCGCGGGCCGTGATCATCTCGCAGATGTAGAGGCCGGACGCGGTGCCGGTGAGCTCTTCCTCGATCTCGCGGCACAACACGCGGAACGGCATGTTGGTCACCCCGGCCATGGGCGCGAGGATGACGGGGGAGTCGAGCTCGATGCCCCCGATGCGCAGCGCGGTGGTGGTTACAGTCATAGGCCCTCATTGTTCCCGCAGGCGGCGTTTCAGTCCAATCACACTTTCGGGGGTGGCCTGCGGGGCTTGACCGCGGTGCTTGGAACAACCTCCCCCGCAGAAATGCAAGATAGGTCACAATAGTCTGGCACTGTAACCCGGAACGAAAAGAGGGATCCATGAGCGAGCGCATCGCAAACGCCAAACTCCGCGACAAGGTCATGACCGCGCAGGAGGCTGCTCAGTTCATCGACCACGGCGCGAAGATCGGCATGTCCGGCTTCACCGGCGCCGGCTACCCCAAGGCCATGCCGGCCGCTATCGCCGAACGCGCGAACGAGGCCCACGGCAAGGGCCAAGATTTCTCCATCGACCTTTACACTGGCGCATCCACCGCGCCGGAATGCGACGGCGTGTTGGCCGAGGTTGGCGCGCTGCGCTACCGCATGCCGTACCAGTCCGACCCGACCATGCGCAACAAGATCAACGCCGGCGAGATGAAGTTCCAGGACATCCACCTGTCGCACTCCGGCATGATGGTGGAGCAGGGCTTCTTCGGCGATATCGACTTTGCCATCGTCGAGGCTGTCCGCATCACCGAGGACGGCAACATTGTCCCGTCGTCGTCCGTGGGCAACTCCGTGGAGTTCCTCAACGCCGCGAAGAAGATCATCATCGAGGTCAACTCCTGGCAGTCCGAGGATCTCGAAGGCATGCACGATATCTGGACCGTGCCGCCGCTGCCGAACCGCATTCCGATCCCGATCACCAAGTGCGGCGACCGCATCGGCACCACCTACATCGAGATCGACCCGGAGAAGGTCGTCGCGGTGATCGAGACCAACGACCCGGACCGCAACGCTCCGTTCAAGGCGCCGGATGCCATCTCCGAGCAGATCGCCGGCAACTTCCTCGACTTCCTCGAAAACGAAGTGAAGTTTGGCCGCCTCAGCTACGACGGCTACGTCATGCAGTCCGGCGTGGGCAACGTCCCGAACGCCGTGATGGCGGGTCTGATGGATTCCAAGTTTGAGAACATCCAGGCCTACACCGAGGTCATCCAGGACGGCATGGTCGACCTGATTGACGCGGGCAAGATGACCGTGGCGTCGGCAACCTCGTTCTCCCTGTCACCGGAGTACGCCGAGAAGATGAACAACGAGGCAGCCCGCTACCGCGAGTCCATCATCCTGCGCCCGCAGACGATCTCGAACCACCCGGAGGTTATCCGCCGCGTCGGCTTGATCGCCTCCAACGGCATGATCGAAGCGGACATCTACGGCAACGCCAACTCCACCCACATCAACGGCTCCCGCCTGATGAACGCCCTCGGCGGCTCCGGCGACTTCACTCGCAACGCCTACATCTCCTCGTTCATCTCCCCGTCGGTGGCCAAGGACGGCGCGATCTCCGCCATCGTGCCGATGGTCTCCCACGTGGACCACACCGAGCACGACGCGATGGTCTTCATCACCGAGTACGGTGTCGCCGACCTGCGCGGCCTGGCCCCGCGCGACCGCGTGGCCAAGATGATCTCGATCGCGCACCCGTCCTACCGCCCGCTGCTGGAGGAGTACGTCGAGCTCGCTTCCAAGTGCAAGTACCAGGCAACGCCGCACGACCTGCGCCACGCCTTCGACTTCCACACCCGCATCGAAGAGACCGGCACGATGCAGAAGAGCGGGTCGTAGAACGCATCGCTTCTCCCGCGGGTTAATAGCGCCTCGCCCCGATTACCAGCAGCGGGGCGCTACCGGCTACCATTGAGACGCACGGGCCTTTAGCTCAGTTGGTAGAGCTACGGACTTTTAATCCGCAGGTCCCGGGTTCGAGCCCCGGAGGGCCCACGCACGCAACCCCGTCGCTTACCGCGGCGGGGTTTTGTGGTCGATGCCACACTTCGTGCTGGAAGTGGGGAAGAAATCATGCTACCTAAACCGGATGGTCTCTACGATTGGTGGTCGGCGCAGGAAGCGCCGCAAGAACGCACCGAGAGAGGTACCTATGACCACCACCGTCGGCCACTACCTGGCCACGCGCCTTGAGCAGATCGGCCTGAAGCACTACTTCCAGGTTCCGGGAGACTACAACCTGCAGCTCCTAGATGAGCTGCTAAAGAACGAGAACCTGACCATGATCAGCTGCACGAACGAGCTGAACTCCGCTTACGCCGCCGAGGGCTACGCGCGCGCGAACGGCGCGTCCGCGTGTGTGATCACGTTTAACGTCGGCGCGTTCTCCGCCCTGAACGGCGTTGCCGGCGCCTACGCTGAGCGCCTACCGATGATCTTCGTCTCTGCCGGTTACAACACAAACGACGAAGCCTCGGGACGATTCCTGCACCACACCATCGGCGAAACGGACTACTCCTACCAGGAGGAAATGTTCCGCCCGATCACGTGCAAGACTGTGCGCATCCTGTCCGCAGAGGAAGCGCCGAGCAAGATTGACGACGCGATTGCCGCGGCACTGCGCGAGTCGAAGCCGTGCTATATCGAGATCGCATCCAACCTCGCCGATGCTGAGTGTCCCGACCCGCAGCCGGTCGAGTTCCCACGCGCCTGGGAGTGCACCTACTCGCACGAGGCGATGGACAAGGCAACGACCGACGTGGCCGAAAAGCTGAACGCCGCCGCCAACCCGGTCCTCTTGGCTGGCCCGCATCTGCGCCCTTACGGCGCCATCGACGCGTTCCAAAAGCTCGCCGAGGCGCTGGGCTGCGCGGTTGCGGTGCAGCCAAACGCGAAGAGCTTCTTCCCGGAGGACCACCCGCAGTTCATCGGTCACTACCTGGGCAACGCGTCCGCACCGGGCGTGGAGGCGATCGTTGATATGTCCGACTGCGTTCTGGCGGCAGGCCCAATGTTCACCGACTACTCCACGGTCGGCTGGACCACCTCCGTCCCATCAGATGAGGGCTACATCGCTGTCACCGAGCAAGGTGTGGTTACCCCGGACTCGGAGTACACGCGCCTGCCCATCGCGGCGTTTCTGCGCGAGCTGGCGGCCAAGGTTGAGTGCAACGACTCGTCGTTGACGCAGCACAACCGTGATGACATCACTGGCGAGGCTGCGGCCTACGAGCCGTTGGCAGACCACGCGCAGCTCACCCGCGCGGAGATGGTGCACCAGATTAACGAGCTGTTGGTCACTGACTCCACGCTGTTCGTCGAGACCGGCGACTCCTGGTTTAACGGCATGCACATGCACCTGCCCCACGATGCGGGCTTCGAGATCGAGATGCAGTGGGGCGCTATCGGTTGGTCCGTGCCGTCCTCGCACGGCTACGCCGTGGCGCGCGGCAACGAGCACCACACGATCCTGATGGTCGGTGACGGCTCCTTCCAGCTCACCGCCCAAGAGGTATGCAACATGATCCGCTACGAGGACAACATCACGGTGATTGTGGTCAACAACAAGGGCTACGTGATCGAGTCGGCTCTGCACGAGGGCCCGTACAACTACTACAAGAACTGGGACTACCCGGCTCTCATCGATGCGTTCAACGCCGAGGATGGCCAGGGCATCGGCATCACCGCCACCACTGCGGGGCAGTTCCGCGACGCGCTGAACGTCGCACGCCAGCACACCGACCGCCCAGTGCTGATCGAGGCGCAAATCGAACACGACGACATGACCCAGGATCTGGTGAAGTGGGGCAAGCCGGTCTCCGGTGCTATCGGCCGCCCACCGGCTGACGCTCAGTAACAACGCTGACGCGTTAAGGCTACGGCGGTATCCTTGCCCGCATGGATGTCGCCGTTGCTTTCGGGATGACGTTGCTCGCCGGCCTGGCCACGGGCGTCGGCGGGTTATACGTCGCGTTGAAACGCACGCCCTCTGACCGCTTCCTTGCGGGGAGTTTAGGGTTCTCGGCGGGGGTGATGCTGTACATCTCGCTTGTGGAGCTGCTGGGGGAGGGCGTGGCGTCGATAAGCGAGGGCTCCTCCCACGCCGAGCTGAAGGTAACCGTGGCCTTTTTCGCCGGCATGGCGGCGATTGCTTTGATCGACCGGCTGGTGCCCGGTGGTACCGGGATGCGCCGCGTGGGGGTGGTGACGGCGCTCGCGATCGCGGTTCACAACTTCCCCGAAGGCATTGCCACGTTTGTTTCCGCGCTAGCGGATCCGGTGATGGCGGTGCCGATCGCGGCGGCGATCGCGATTCACAACATCCCCGAGGGCATTGCGGTTGCCGTGCCGCTTCGTGAGGCCACCGGTTCGAAGTGGAAGGCAGCGGGTTGGGCGACGTTGTCGGGGCTTGCGGAGCCGCTCGGTGCGGCACTGGGCTACCTGCTGTTGCGTCCGGTGATGGGGCCGCAGACGCTCGGGTACGCATTTGCTGCGATTGCAGGGGTGATGGTGTTCGTGAGCGTCGATAAGCTGCTGCCCACTGCGCTTGCGACGGACCGCCATGAAGAAGCGGTGTACGGCGCGGTCGGTGGCATGGCCGTGATGGCCGCAAGCTTGCTGCTGCTGGGGTAAGCACGCTCGCCTGCCTATTTGGTGGGGGCCGAGGCCGTGATCTATGATCAACAAGCTGTCTTTTCAGCGCCCCCATCGTCTAGAGGCCTAGGACTCCGCCCTTTCACGGCGGCAACACGGGTTCGAATCCCGTTGGGGGTACGGCCCTGTGGCGCAGTTGGTTAGCGCGCCGCCCTGTCACGGCGGAGGTCGCGGGTTCAAGTCCCGTCAGGGTCGCTCTTAGCTCGAGGTTCTCCTCGAGCTTTTCGTTTTGTGGTGACGGGCGCGAGTGAGAACAACCACGCTGTCCGGCGGCGAACGGCAGCGCCTTAAGCTGGCCGCAAGTCTGAAGAAGCCGGCCTCTACCTACCTGCTGGACGAGCCCACCAACGGCCTTCGCCTCACGGACACGGCGCGGTTGCTGGCCTTGTTCGACCGGCTTGTGGACGGCGGTGCGTCGGTCATCGTTGTCGAGCACAACCTCGCGCTGGTTTCGCGAGCCGACTACGTCATCGACCTCGGCCCGGGCGCGGGATCAGCCGGCGGGCACGTTGTGGCTGCGGGGACGGTGCGCGAACTTGTGGATAATTACAAGGGGACCGGGTCTGAAACGGGACGCTATCTGTCCGTGCTTGCACACAATTGATGTACCCCTTTACCAGCCGATTTGTGGTGGAGGTGACGCGCTGTGTAATCTTTCAACTCGTGCAAGCGACAGCGTGAAAGCGCGGGAGCGAGTACAGAAATGCATATGGCCCTGTGGCGCAGTTGGTTAGCGCGCCGCCCTGTCACGGCGGAGGTCGCGGGTTCAAGTCCCGTCAGGGTCGCAGAACAGCTTGCGAAAGCCGTTCTGGCTAGATAGCTCAGTCGGTAGAGCACACGCCTGAAAAGTGTGGGGTCGCCAGTTCGATCCTGGCTCTAGCCACAGCATGAAAGGTAGCCCCTTCGCTTCGATGAAAGCGGAGGGGCTACTGCTTTGCGACGCCCGCGTACACTATCCCCATGCAATACGAGCTTTCACGTAACGACACCGCCCAGCAGTATGAGTTGACGATCGGCGGCGAAGTAGCCGGCTACGCGTCGTTCCAGGAGCGCGGGGACGTGCTCGTGCTTCCCCACACGGTGGTTGAGCCGCAGTTCCGGGGCCAGGGCCTGTCGAAGCCGCTGATTCAGTACGCTCTCGACGACGCGCGAGACCGCGGCCTGAAGGTCGTCCCGGCGTGCTCAGCGGTGGCCGGGTTCATCGACGCCACCCCGGAGTACCGCGACCTGGTGTAGCCCGCCGCGGCGCGGCCGCGGCCCGTTAGATGATGTAGCTGCCCGGGTCGACGTAGTTGTCCGGGTCCACCAGCCGGACGTGCTCGCCGGACTTGCGCGGGCGCACTTTCGCGGGAATGCCCACCGCGATCGAGTTTTCCGGCACGTCCTTGGTCACCACGGCGTTGGCGCCTACGGCGGAGCCGGCGCCGATTGTGATTGGGCCCAGCACCTTCGCGCCCGCGCCGATGGTGACGTTGTCCCCGATGGTTGGGTGGCGCTTGGTCTGCGTGAGCACCTGCCCTCCTAGTGTGACGCCGTGGTAGAGCATCACCCCGTCGCCAATCTCTGCCGTCTCGCCGATCACAATGCCCATGCCGTGGTCAATGAAAAAACGCCGGCCGATGGTTGCGCCCGGGTGAATTTCAATGCCGGTGAGGAACCGGTTGATCTGCGCGAGGATGCGCGCCGGGCCTTTCCACCCGCGACCCCACATGCTGTGGCAGATGCGGTGGATCCAGATCGCGTGGAGACCCGAATAAACGATCGCGTTCTCCACGTTTCCGCGCGCGGCGGGGTCGTGGTCGCGGGCGTTCGCAAGATCTTCGCGGATGGTGGAAGCCACTTTTGAGATCACCGAAAGCATGGTTGGCACCTTACTAAAACGAGCCCCCGGCAAACCGGGGGCTCGAGAGTTTTATGCGCGGGGTTGTGCGCCGCGGCGTTGCGGACTAGTCGCGGATGTCCTCGTAGAGGACGGTGGAAACGTAGCGCTCACCGAAGTCGGGGATGATGACCACGATGGTCTTGCCCTCGTTCTCCGGGCGCTCAGCCAGCTCGAGAGCGGCCTTGACGTTCGCGCCAGCAGAGATGCCGCCGAGGACGGCGTCCTTCACAGCAAGCTCGCGGGACGTCGCGACCGCGTCCTCGTTGGAAACGGCGATGATCTCGTCCACGATGGAGCGGTCGAGGGTTCCCGGCACGAAGTTAGCGCCCAGGCCCTGGATCTTGTGCGGGCCAGCCTCGCCCTTGGACAGCAGCGGGGAAGCGGCCGGCTCGACGGCGACGGCCTTGACGTCGGACTTCTGCTCCTTCAGGTACTTGCCTGCGCCGGAGATGGTGCCGCCGGTGCCGACACCGGCTACGAGGATGTCAACCTGGCCGTCGGTGTCGTTCCAGATCTCCGGGCCGGTGGTGGTGTAGTGGATGCGCGGGTTGGCCTCGTTCTCGAACTGGCGGGCCAAGATAGCGCCCTCGTTCTCGGCGACGATCTCGTTGGCCTTCTCCACGGCGCCCTTCATGCCGGCGGCGCCCGGAGTCAACACGATCTCCGCACCGAACGCGCGCAGCAGCACGCGGCGCTCGGTGGACATGGTCTCCGGCATGGTCAGGATGACCTTGTAGCCCTTCGCCGCGCCCGCGAGCGCGAGGGCGATACCGGTGTTGCCGGAGGTGGCCTCGACGATGGTGCCGCCCGGCTTCAGCTCGCCGGACGCCTCTGCGGCCTCGACGATGGCCTTACCGATGCGGTCCTTCACCGAGTTCGCCGGGTTGTAGAACTCGAGCTTGGCCAGCACGCGGGCCTTCGAGTTCTCGGTGATGCCGTGCAGCTCCACCAGCGGGGTGCCACCGATGAGCTCGAGGACATTGTTTGCGATCTTCGCCATGTTTCGCTCCTTGTGAGGATCGTTAGTTTCAGGACTGCAGGCGACTATACACCCGACGAATAGACAATGCGGTTTTAGCAAAAAAGACAGAGCGGTCTAAGGGGCTTTCGCTTATCGACGCCCTCCCCCCACCCACACCCGCACTCCCCGACAAAACGCAAGTACGGGACACGGGAGGTGAAGTTTGGCTACCCCCGTTCACGGGTTATCATCATTGCCATGACTGTGGATGCTCAACGGGTCAAAGACGATGACGATTCGATCCGCGCAGCTCTCACCGCGCTAAAGACGGCCACCGGGATCCCCGTGGCCATGTACGGAACGCTGCTCGCGGATAACCGTCTGCAGATCACGCAGTGGATCGGTTTGCGCACGCCCGCGCTCCAGAACCTGATCATTGAGCAGGGTGCAGGCGTCGGCGGCCGCGTTATCACCACCCGCCGCGCGGTCGGTGTCTCCGACTACACCCGAGCCAACGTCATTTCCCACGAGTACGACAAGGCCATCCAGGATGAGGGCCTCCACTCCGTTGTTGCGGTGCCAGTCATTGTTCAGCGCGAGATCCGCGGTGTCCTGTACGTCGGTGTCCACTCGACCGTGCGCCTCGGCGACAAGGTGATCGAGGAGGTCACCCTCACCGCCCGCACCCTCGAGCAGGACCTCGCCGTCAACTCTGCGCTCCGCCGCCTCGACGGGGGCAAGGGTGCGGCCGCGAACAAAGGCCGCGTGATGAACAGCGCCGAGTGGGAGCAGGTTCGGGCAACCCACTCCAAACTGCGCATGCTGGCGAACCGCGTCGACGACCAAGACCTGCGCAAGGAGCTGGAGCACCTCTGTGACCAGATGGTCTCCCCGGTGCGCGTCAAGCAGTCCACGAAGCTTTCGGCCCGCGAGCTTGACGTGCTGTCCTGTGTCGCCCTTGGCCACACCAACGTGGAAGCTGCCGAGGAAATGGGCATCGGCCCGGAGACGGTGAAGTCCTACCTGCGCAGCGTCATGCGCAAGCTCGGCGCCCACACCCGCTACGAGGCGGTCAACGCCGCCCGCCGCATCGGCGCGCTGCCCTAGGAACCTGTTTGGGTACGGTGGGGGACGTGAAAGAACGATTTCTGGTCTCCGGCGGCACTCGGCTCGAAGGCGTGGTCAAGGTGGACGGCGCGAAGAACAGCGTGCTCAAGCTGATGGCGGCCTCGCTGCTTGCTGAAGGGACCACAACCCTCCACAACTGCCCCGAAATCCTCGACGTCCCACTCATGGGCCAGGTGCTCGAAGGTCTCGGTTGCGAAGTGGACATCAACGGCGCCACGGTGCGCATCACAACCCCCGCCACCGTTTCCCCAAACGCTGACTTTGAAGCGGTGCGCCAGTTCCGCGCTTCCGTGGCCGTGCTCGGCCCGCTGGTTGCGCGATGCAACGAAGCGCGAGTGGCGTTGCCAGGCGGCGACGCCATCGGCTCCCGTCCGCTGGATATGCACCAGACGGGGTTGGAGAAGCTCGGCGCAACCACCCGCATTGAACACGGCGCCGTCGTTGCCGAGGCAAAAGAGCTGCGCGGCGCAGCCATTAAGCTCGACTTCCCCTCAGTCGGCGCGACAGAAAACATCGTCACCGCGTCGGTGCTCGCGAACGGAACCACGGTGCTCGACAACGCCGCGCGTGAACCGGAAATCGTCGACCTCTGCGACATGCTCAACGCCATGGGCGCGCGCATCGACGGTGCCGGCACCTCCACCATCACAATCGAGGGCGTCGATTCGCTGCGTCCAGCGGAGCACACTGTCGTCGGCGACCGCATCGTAGCGGGGACTTGGGCCTACGCCGCCGCTATCACGCAGGGCGATATCACCGTCACCGGCATCGCCCCGCGCCACCTGCACTTGGCGCTGTCCAAGCTGAAACTCGCTGGTGCGAACGTGGAGACCTACGACAACGGCTTCCGTGTCCGGATGGACCAGCGCCCGAAGGCTGTGGACTACCAGACCCTGCCTTTCCCCGGTTTCCCGACAGATCTGCAGCCGATGGCGATCGCGATCTCCGCAATCGCGGAAGGTGTCTCTGTCATCACCGAGAACGTCTTCGAAGCGCGCTTCCGGTTTGTTGACGAGATGCTTCGCCTCGGTGCCGACGCCAACGTCGACGGGCACCACGTTGTCATCCGCGGTGTCGACAAGATGAGCTCCACTGACGTGTGGTCGTCCGACATCCGCGCCGGCGCAGGACTTGTCCTTGCGGGCCTCGTTGCGGAAGGGGAAACCGTGGTGCACGACGTCTACCACATCGACCGCGGCTACCCGGCGTTTGTTGAGCAGCTCACCGACCTAGGCGCCAACATCCAGCGCGTGGGTGGCCGGGGACGCCACGCTGCCGACTAACCGCTTTTAAGCACTTACGTTTAAATCGGAAAACCGTTTCTGTGCTGGGGGTTTGTGTTGTGTTGGTGTGGTGTGTAACTTAGTTCGAGTCAGCGAGACCGACAGCGCCCCGCGAGAGAGTGTGAATCTTCTTGTGGTGTGGCGATAAGAAAACGATCGTTTGGCGAAAATTTTTTACTGCTGCTTGCGCAACTGGCTGTGTTTGGTTGGTTGTGGGGTGTGCGTGTGTTGTTTGAGAACTCGATAGTGTGCCAATACTTTTTTGTTTGGTGTGATTGTTGTGCGTGTGCGCCATGATTTTTTGTTGTGGTGTGTGCCGGTGGCAGTGCTGCTTTTTCTTTG